>JBEKYH010000098.1:0-18760 GCA_049511115.1 Tepidisphaeraceae bacterium
TCAAACTTTTCTCCCCCCCGTCTGGACACCACCCGGTCGGGGTTGGTATTATCTCCGCCCCTCCGCGACAGGGACGATTCTCTCCAATTTGGAGGGCGCCGGATCACTCGTCGGGAGACCTTTTTGACCGAGGCTTTGGATGGGCTACAAGTTCAAGCCAAATAAGAGTGTCGCCAAGCGTTTCCGCGTCAGCAAGACCGGGAAGGTCAAGCGGCATCATTCGTTTACGTCGCACCTGATGAGTTCGCGCTCGGCCAACAAGCGGCGCAAGCTGCGTGAGCCGGAGATTCTGTTCGAGGGACATGCACGGAACATGCGCAGCTTGATGGGCGTCAGCGGCGTGCGGCCGAATCAGATCGCCGACAAGCGCCGCCTGAAGAAAGCGGCCGCGGCCAAAGCCACCGCGACCGAGAAGAAGTAAGAAAGGATCGAATCGTATGCCTCGCTCCGCCGGCGGCGCCACTCACAGCCGCAAACGAAAACGAGTATTAAAGAATGCCAAGGGCATGCGCGGCATGTCCGGCCACAATTACCGGCCGGCCCTGGAATTCACCCGCAAGGCGGGAGTTTACGCCTATCGCGACCGCCGCCAGAAGAAACGCCATTTCCGAACCCTCTGGATCACCCGCCTCAACGCGGCGCTCAAGCAGCGCGGCGTGGCTTACAATCGGTTTGTTCCCGCCTTGATTGCCGCGGGGATTGAGTTGAATCGCAAGATGCTCAGCGAACTGGCGATTGCCGATGTCGCGGCGTTTGACGCCATTGTCGAATTGGCAAAGCCGCATCTGCATCAGCACGCTCCGGTCGCGGCGTAGGCATCGTTCCATTGGACAATCCCGAACACTCCACGCTTATCGCCCGCTGCGGCGCAGGCGGCGCTTGAGCCACAGACCGGCAACCGCCACGTCAAGCACCAGTAGAACCGCGGCGACGGCCTGCATCGCATCCACCGCGATGTGGGTGTTTCGCAGCCAGTTGCCGCTGCCGGCATCCATCAGATCGCGAGTAATGCAACAGGTTCCCGCGGCCAGCGCCACTTCAGCCATCAGAGCACAAACGACCGCGAGGGTTGTCCACATGATCCTGTCGGCGCGGCTCCGGGCGCGATAGGCGTTTGCCAGGCGCTGCGGCAGGCTGGGATTGGTCCGGGCGGCGGCAGCTGGCGCCGATGTGGCAACGGGGGCGGCTGAGGATTGATCCAACTCTTCCGAATGAAACGCGGTAACCGATGAATTTGCCGTGAGATACATGGCTGCTCCGAGTCAGGGAACCAGGCCGGCTTATCGGATCAGAACGTCTGATCAAATCGTCCGACTCGCTCCCTAAAGCGGAAACGATTTCAAATAGGGGCCAGGATTTTTTTGGGAGCCTCGGAGACGGGGTGTTTCAGGGCGCCGGCGCCTGGTCCGTATCGACGATTTGCAGGTGGGCTACGTCATCCAGCACGATTTCCGGCAATTGATTGTAAATGACAATCGTTCCAGTGACGCGAACGAGCTTCTGCTTCAGTGCAGTGGCCGCGTTGCCGCCATATTGAGCATTCACCGCCGCAAATAACTTCGGCGGCACAAATAGATTGAAACATTTTCCGTATTCGCCGAACGAGATGATCAGTGCGTTGTGGCCGGTGCTCATATTTATCGAGGTGATCGCGCCCTGCACGATGACTCTGGTTCCGATGCTCGCGGACAGCTTCGCCATATCTGTGCCATCGATAATCGTCGAGGGCGTGGCTGCCACTTCCGATAGCGGCGCGACCGGAAAGACCTTGATCGGCGGCAGTTCAATTGTCGGAGGTTCGGCCCCGAGATTCGCAGAAGCGTCACCGCTGGAATCCAGGATGCGGTCGGCGGCCTGTGGCGAAAGGTTCCGCACCAGGTCGGTTGTGTCCAGGGTGCTGGGCAGCATGAAGGACTGGCCATCCGAGGTAAACTGCGCCAAGGTGTGCCATTTTGTTCCGCGCTGCAGTATGGCCATGGCGCTGCCGGTCTGGCCGTCGGCAAGCAGCATCGAGCCATTACTTTGCGTTTCAGGCTGATATCCAATGAACACCTTGTCGTCGGGTGAACTGTCAACCGGCTGCAGAGTGCAATCGAACGAGCGAAGGAGTTCTCCGGTTTTGACGCTGTAGCAAACGATGGTCTTTCCATCGATGGAGGCGAGCAAATCCTCACCGCGGGCGGCGCCGCACAAGCTGAGGACCTTGCCGGGCGCTTTGATTTCCCGCTCGACATTTCCCGTTTCCCAGGAAATCAGACGGATCGAATCGCCCGAAAGGGACGCATCGGCAAAATATTGGGGATTTCCCAGTGAAGTCACCAGGCCGCTGAGCTGTCCGGCGGCCCAATAGTGGATGAGGCGCCCGTCAGCGGTTCGGTACAGTTCGGCCTGGGAGGATTCGAAGGTAACGTGGGAACCTACCAGAAGGTATCTGCCGTCGGGGGACAACTGGAGGATTCTCTCATTGCGATATTCGTGGGCGGCTGTGTCGGCAGTGTCATCTTGCGTAATGAGCCGGACCTCGATCGGCGGGGTGTTACCTGGTCTGCCCGTCATCGGATCCAGACCCGAATAGATCACTACTTTGTGATTGTGAGTCCTTTCGCCGCTTTGAATTCCATTATGCGGGTCCGCCTCAGCATAACGGACGGCGAGCGTGCGCTGGTCCTGGGAGATGGCGGCGCCGCAGGCGATGGAAATCAAGCCCGGCGCCGCGTCGGGCACCAATGCCAGCCGCCGCCGCACGGCGGGGCGGTTTGCATCGGCGGGGGTAATCCGCACGTATAGCGAAGTCGCATCCGGCTCGACCTCGTACAAGGCCGACGCCCCAAAAGCGGCGTTGTGGCCATTGGCCCAATCATTCCTTGGCGCCCGCGCCTGCTCGAAGATCAGCAGCCGGTCCTTGCACAATAAAGCAAATCGCGACCCGTCGGCTGCCAACGCCAGCGGCGCTGGCGACAAGTCGTTTCGCCCAAGTAAGGACGCATATCTTTGTGTCACCACATCGGGGAACTCGCCGGAAGTCTTGCCGAATGTCACCGCGGCGTAACCGCGACTGTAGGGAAGGTAAATGCTGCGAAGATCGGCCGCATGGCGCACTGCGGCAAAGGCGCCTATGTCATCCTCGGAAAGCGTGCAGAGCCAAACATGGCTGACCGTTGAATGAACCGGGTCGATAGTTATCCGTTCCAAAAACAGTCCCTGGTCTGAGCTAAGTTCTGTCACGATGAGGTTAGAATTATCGACGAAGCGCATGCCCTGACAGTGTCCCGGGGCGATAAATGTTTTATTGGTGGAAAGATTCCAGAAGAGGCAATCGTTCGACCAGGTTACGCCGCTGGAAACAACCCATTGCCCATCGGGCGAGATCGCCAGCTTTTCAAGGGGTTGATTCAAGGCCAGCCTGGCATCCTTGGGCCAGGGTTGCGAACCAAGGAATGTGAGAGCATCGGAATAGACCTGCGTGGTGTAGTCCGAAAGAGTCACGGCGATCGAGGAGGTCCCTGCATCCGCCGCGATGACTCCGAGCGCGCCAAAGTCATGTTGTCTTAGTGAAGAGAGGTCCGCGAGAGATAGCACTTGCACGGAGCTGCTGCTGATGGCCGCGATTTGGTCGCTAGGCCCGAAGAATGGAAGCAACTGGCTGATATAGATTGAGGTTTTTGTCTGGGCGAGCAATTGGCCCGTTTCCAGGTCATATTCCGCCAGCGACGACGGGAAGGCCGCCACCAGCACCATGCCGTCGGGGGTTTGACTGATGGCGGCGCAGATCGGCGTTTGGTCCATCGGGATCGCGTGCTCGAGCCGCCAGGTCTTTCGGCTTTCATTGACGATCTGGCTGAGGAGCAATCCATCCTGCCAGGTGCCGCCCAGGGCATAAGCTTTCTTGGCCTCGACCAGGGCCTGATCCAGTAATTTCTGTTCAATCAGATATTGAGCCTGACTTCTGGCGGCTTCGTACTTCGCACTCTTGGCGGCGGATTCGGCGCTGCCGCGCTGGCGCTCGGCTTCCTGACGCTGCTGTGATTCCTGAACTCGGGCGGCCTGGGCATCGGCCAACGCGGCGCGTGCCAGGGCGACCTGATGGCTCAATTCAACCGCCAGACCCGAAACGGAGGCGATGGCAAGCAATAGCACCAGCGCGATCGACAAGCCCGCCGTCACTGCAACCCGGTATTTTCGGGCGAATTTGCTGGCCTGATACAGCAGGCTCGGCGGTGCCGCGAGGATCGGCAGGCCATTCAGGTGGCGCTCGACATCCTCGGCGAGTTCGTTGGGCGTCGCGTAGCGGCGGGCACGGTCCTTTTCCATCGCCTTCATCACGATCCAATCGACTTCGCCGCGCAGGGATTTCTGATAGGCCTCCTCGCTGGAACCGCGAGCCTTGGCGAGCGTGGCCAGGGTCGGGCCGCTGCCGGAGGGTTCGTCACCCGACGCCTTCTTTATAGAGGACGCCAATCCCGGGCGGGCATTGATCGTGCTGACAAGCGTGCTGGGTTTTTGTGGCTCTTCTTCGCGGATGATCCTGGCGATTTCGTTAAACGCGACGCTTTTTAGCCGCCGGGCGTCGAACGGGGTGTGGCCTGTCAGTAATTCGTAAAGCACCACCCCCAGCGAATAAACATCCGTGCGCGTATCGATGTCGATGTTTCCGTCGGCCTGCTCGGGGCTCATGTAGGCGGGCGTGCCGATCATGTTGACGTGCTCGGTGAAGAGCGTGCGATCGGTGAGGCGCTGATTGGTCGCCTTGGCGATGCCGAAATCAATGACCTTGGCAAACGGTTTGCCGTCCTGCGTGCTGACGAGGATATTGCTCGGTTTGATGTCGCGATGAATGATCCCCTTGTGGTGCGCGTGCTGGATCGCCTGGCAGACCTGGGTGAATAACTCCAGCCGCTGATGGACCGTGAGGTGATTGCGGTCGCAGTAGTCGAGGATGGGCGTGCCCTTGACGTATTCCATCACGAAATAGGGGCGGCCGCGGTCGTCGGTGCCGGCGTCGTAGACTTTGGCGATGTGCGGGTGATCCATCATCGCCAGCGCCTGCCGCTCGGCCTCGAAGCGGGCGATCACCAGCTTGGTGTCCATGCCCAGCTTGATGACCTTGACGACGACCTCGCGCCGCATGGGAGTCCGCTGTTCGGCACGGTAGACAATGCCCATCCCCCCGTCGCCGATGCGCTCGAGGACTTTGTAGCGGCCGAAGCGCTCGGGGGCTTCGATGTCCGGGAATTTATTGGAGGGCGCAGCGGGCTTGCTCGAATGCTCGGGGGCGGTCGCTAATGCGGCGCTGCCGGCGCGAGCGGCGCTGGGGAGGAAGCCGTCGTCCTCGGCATGTGAGGCGGCATCGAGTAGCGAGAGAACTTCCACGAGCAGCGACTGGTCGTCGCCGCAGGCGCGGCGGACGAAGGCCTCGCGCTGTTCGGTGGGCGAGTCGAACGCCTCGGATACGATCTGCTTGACCTTCTCACCATTCATAGCGTTCTCACATCGAAAACAGCTTACCGCTCCAGTTCGCGGTAAAGCCATGCCCGGGCAAACTGCCACTGGCGTTTGACCGTTCGCGGCGAAATGCCCAGCACCTTGGCGGTCTGCTCGATGTCCAGTCCGGCAAAGAACCGGAGGCGCACCACCTGGGCCGCCTGGGCATCCTGTTCCGCTAAGCGAGAAAGGGCGTCGTCGAGGGCCAGGATTTCTTCGGGCGGCTGGTCGTCGGAGAGAGCGGCCATGTTCTCCAGGACCGTACCCCCCTGCCGCTTGCCTTCGCCGCCGCGCTTCTGGGCCAGGCGGGCGCGCGCGTGATCGACGAGGATTCGCCGCATGGCTTCGGCGGCGGCGACATAAAAGTGGCCGGTTTTTTCAAACTCGGGCGGCTGTTCGCCACCGGCGAGCTTGATGTAGGCTTCGTGCACGAGAGCGGTCGCGTTGAGGGTATGGCCCGAACGCTCGTTATTGAGATAAGCCTGGGCTTTGCGGCGCAGTTCGGGGTAGACCTTGGACAGCCAGTCAGCGGCTGCGCCAGCGGGTTGAGGGTCTGGAATTGACATTTCTTAGCCCCAGGCTCGGTTCCCTGAACTGCCGTCGAGGCGAAGTTTAGTTTTTAACCTCGCCAATCACAAGGAAACGCCCTTTAGGCTGCCATGCCCTCTCGCAGCACGGCCGCGTCGCGGTTATCTTATGGCGTCTCAGCAGGTTACTGAGACGCCGTGCGGCGCGGCGGCGATGGCTAAATCCATGCGGCGCAATTCGATCTGAGGCGGTTTTGGGAGGCTTCATCTAATGAAACGAGGATTTCTAATCGCGGCCCTATTGGCATGCGCGGCGGCGCTGGCTGGCTGTAGCAAATCTGATCAATCGGCACAGACGACAGCGCCGGCGGCCAGATTGAAATCGTGCAGGAATTCATCTCCGAAAAAGTCGATGGAATCGTGCTCGCCCCGCTCGACACGGATGCACTGCAAAAGCCTGCCAATGAGGCGATGGCCGCGGGCATCAAGGTGGACATCATCGACTCGGCCCTCACCGGCGAGCTCGGCAAGGACTACATCAGCTTCATCGCCACGGATAACCATGCCGGCGGAATGATGGGCGGCGAGGAATTGTGCAGGCTCATTGGCAATAAGGGCAAGGTCGTGCTGCTTCGCTACGAGGAAGGCTCGGCCAGCACGCTCGACCGCGAGCAGGGTTTCCTCGACGCGGTGGCCAAGCACCCTGATGTGCAGGTGATTGTCCAAAATAAATTCGCCGGCGCTTCGCAGGACGAGGCGACGCAGGCGGCCGAAAACCTGATCGACGAACTGAAGCAGGCCGACGGGATATTCTGTTCCAATGATCCGACCACCACGGGAATGCTCGAGGCGCTTCGCAAGCAGGGCCTTGCTGGGAAAGTGAAGTTCGTCGGGTTTGACGCCAACGACACGCTGATCGACGCCTTGAAGAAGGGGGAGATCAACGCGTTCGTGGTGCAGAATCCGTACAAAATGGGGTACACCGGCGTGCAGGTGATGGTCAACGCGCTACAAGGCAAGCCGTTTGACACCAAAGTGGACAGCGGGGCCAAGCTGGTTACGCCGGACAATCTGAACGACCCCGATACCAAGGCGCTTCTGGGATTGTAAGGAGAAGGCTTTGGTCATGCCCGAACCAACGACCACCGCGCAGCGCTTACGAATGCAGGGTGTGCGCAAGCGTTTTGGGGGCACGATTGCGCTCGACGGCGTTGATATTGCCGTTGCAAGCGGCGAGGTGCTGGCGCTGGTCGGCGAAAACGGGGCGGGCAAAAGCACGCTGATGAAAGTCCTTTCCGGGGCGTACATCGCCGACGAGGGGCAGATGTGGCTCGATGGGCAGCCTTACCGCCCGAAGAATCCGCTGGATGCCCGCCGTAGCGGCGTGGCCATGATCTACCAGGAACTGGCCCAGGCCCCCCACCTCTCGGTGATGGAGAATATTTTCCTGGGGATCGAGCCGCGGCGCGGGCCGTTCATGAACTGGGGCGAGATGCGCCGCCAGGCTAGGGCGGCGATGGAGCGGGTCGGGTGCGGAGGTATTCCCGTCGAAACGCCGATCGCGCGGCTCTCCGTCGCCGAGCGCCAGCTCGCCGAAATTGCCCGCGCCGTCGCGGTGGGATGCCGCGTGTTGGTGCTCGATGAGCCGACGAGCAGCCTGACCAGCCGGGACGTGCCCAACCTCTTTCGCCTCGTGCGTCAGCTCAGGCAAAATGGCCACGCCATCGTTTACATTTCACATTTCCTGGAGGAAGTGAAGGAGATTTCCGACCGCTTTGTTGTCCTGCGCGACGGGCGCAGCGTAGGTGGCGGCGTAACCGCGGAAGCGTCGGCCAAGCAGATCGTGGCGCTGATGGTGGGGCGAACCGTGGAGGATTTGTATCCGCGCTCGCGGCGCTCGCCCGGCGCGACCGTCATTAGTCTCAGCGCGCTGGCCGGACCGGTCAAGCCTGTCGAGGCATCGCTGGAATTGCATCGCGGCGAGGTCCTGGGAATCGCCGGACTCGTCGGGGCTGGAAGAACCGAGCTGGTGCGCACGCTCTTTGGCTTGGCCCCCCTTAAAAGCGGGCAGATTCGTGTGGGGACCTATATGGGACCGGCCAGTCCGGCGCGGCGCTGGCGGCAACGGGTTGGGATGGTCAGCGAGGATCGAAAGACCGAAGGACTGGCCTTGGGATTAAGCATCGAAGAGAATCTTACCCTGGCGACGCTTCCCGCCATTGTGCGACCGGCTTACCTGAGAGACCAAAGCCGAAGATGGCTCAAGCGCCTGGACGTGCGTTGCAAGGGGCCGGCGCAAACGATCGGCCAGCTCTCCGGCGGTAACCAGCAGAAAGTGGCCATCGCCCGACTCCTGCATCATGATGTGGATATGCTCCTCCTCGATGAGCCAACCCGCGGAATTGACGTCTCTTCCAAGGCACAGATTTATCAGCTCATTGACGAACTGGCGTGCGCCGGAAAGGCCGTGCTGATCGTCAGCAGTTACCTTCCGGAATTGCTCGGCGTGTGTGATCGCGTTGCTGTGATGTGCAAAGGACGTTTGGGACCGGCGCGGCCCGTCGCCGAAACCAACGAACACCAGATCATGCTGGAAGCAACGGGCTCTGGAGCGGCGGCATGACGACAAGCGCTGTTGAACGTCTTCCCTCGCGGCGCCCGACCATCGGGGCCATGCTGGCCAAGCTCGGCCCGTTTGTGGGACTCATTTTTGTCCTGGGATTCTTCTCGGCGATGCGCCCCGCGACGTTTGCGACACACCAGACCATGGAGTTCATCCTTATCCATGCGACCGTGGTGATCACCGCGGCACTGGGTCAGACGATGATCATCATTTCCGGCGGGATCGATCTCTCCGTCGGTTCCAACATCGCGCTGTGTACCGTCGTCTGCGCCACGGCGCTCAAGGCCGGCTGCCCCCCGCTTCTCGCGGCCGCGGCAGGCGTCTGCGCCGGCGCACTCTGCGGTCTGCTGATCGGCGGCTTCATTACCGGGCTCGGCCTGGTGCCCTTCATCGCCACACTCGTTACGTGGGGAGGCCTGCGCGGAGCGGCTGAGTATCTGGCCAACGACCAGATGGTCCGTGTCCCTGAAGCGAAGCTGGAAAGCTGGCTGAGCACCCTGCTCAATCCGCCAGAACAGTCTTGGATGATCCTGCCCGTGGGCGTCTGGCTGATGATTTTCCTCTGTTTGTCGATGGTTGCGGTTTTGCGGTACACGCGATTCGGCCGCCACATTTTTGCGATCGGTTCCAACGAGCAGACGGCGCGCCTGTGCGGTATCCCCGTCAAACGCACCAAACTCATTATCTACACTCTCGCCGGCGCTCTGGCCGGCGTCGCCGCGCTCATGCAGTTTTCCGAGTTAAACATGGGCGATCCGACGACGGCCACAGGAATGGAACTGGACATCATCGCCGCCGTGGTCATCGGCGGAGCAAGTCTCAGCGGCGGCAAGGGAACGGTTTTGGGCACGGTCATCGGCTCGCTCATCATGAAGTCGGTCGATAATGGCTGCACGAAAATGCACGTCCCCAATTCTATCGAGCTGATGATTACTTCAATGATTATTCTCGCGGCCTGCACCCTCGACCAACTTCGCGTTCGGCGCGAATAAGATATACGGGCATGGCCTCTTCCGTCCCAGCTTTGGAAGCGCAATCGCCGTTGCCCGCATTAACCCCTGCGCATCTTTCGCTTCATCATCGAATTCTCCTCGCACTTATCCTCCTTGTCGCCGCCGCTCTGCGCTGGCACGGCGTCGGCCTGCAATCGCTCTCCGTCGATGAACTCGGCTCCATGGAAACCGCCGCGGGACGGGGGCAGGTTCACCTGGAGTTGCCGCGGGACGTGATTATTTCGCCGCCGCCGCTGGTGGCGACGCTGGATCATCCGCAGCCTATCTGGGAAATCCCCGGGCGATTGAACGATGACGTCCATCCGCCGCTCTATTATGTCCTCCTGCGCCTATGGCAGGATTTGTTCGGGGGCGGGGATGTGGCCTCGCGCAGCCTTTCGGTCGTGGCGGGAGTGGCGGGGGTTTATCTGATTTTCGAAGCGGGGCGCTGGCTTGCAGATCCACCGACTGGTCTTTGGGCGGCGCTGCTGATGGCGGTGGCGCAGCCGGAGATTATTTATTCCCAGGATGCGCGTCCCTATGCGCTGGTGGCGGCGCTGGCGCTCCTGGCATTGGCGGCGGTGGCGCGGATCGAACGGTTGGGTGTGAATCGCAAGAGGCTGGCAGCGCTGGTGGTGGGTTTGGCCGGGGCTTGTCTGACGCATTATTTCGTGCTGCCGGCGGTGCTGGCGATGGGGATTTATGCGCTGGTGCGATTGCGCGGAGCGGCGCGGCGGCAGACGATTCTGGCATTTGGCGCTGCGGGAGTAATCGTGCTCGGCCTGTGGGGCGGGGGAATGTGGGGGCAGCGGTTGAATTTCTCCAATCCCTGGATGTACTGGTTCATCGACGATGCCCCGAATCATGTCGCAGCGACCTTGGGACGATTCACGGCGCTGCCGCTGCGATTTCTCGCTGAGCCACCGGTCGGATCGAGCGCCGTCGAAGCCGGGGCGGCGGTGATTTTTCTCTTGCCATGGCTGCGGGTGCGAAAGAACGGGGCGCTGCTCCTTGTGGCGATGTGGCTTTTGGGGTGCGCCCTTCTCGTCGCGGCGATTGATCTCTCGCGCGGAACCAATCAGCTTGGTTGGATCAAATACACGCTTCTCGCCGGTCCGGCAGAGTATCTCCTCTTCCCAATGCTCTATTCCAGCGGCTGGCTCAAACATCTCCTTCCGGCCGCGGCGGTGATCTATTGCCTTCTGGGCTTGCCGCAGGCGTATGACAACACCAAGGCGGATTTTAAGGGATTGGCCGCCCAGTGGGACCGGTTGCAGCATGAGCACCCAGGTTCAGTCGAGCCAGTGCTATTCGCCGGCGTCGGCTGGGGGGATTGGTATACAGGCGGTCTCTACATGGGTCTGGAACGCTATGCCAAACACATGCCGCCGGCCATCCTCCTTGTCAAAGAGCCAGTCAATTCTGACCTGGACCGGCATTTGCGGACGAATCACTGTGGCCTGATAACCTGCTGGACGAGCGTTCAGCCGAGTGCGATCGCGCCCGGTTGGAAGGTCGAAAACGCCTACCGTTACCCGGGGACCGCGATATTTTACGAATTGACAATGCCTGGACCGGTAAGTAGGGAATAAACCGACTTTACCGTTTGGGTAAAATAACCGAATATAACGTCACCAACCGCAGTGGAAATCGCCTCCATGGAAATGATTGACAGGTGAAACCTTATGGCCGACTTTGCAGCACCGACACTTCGCGCGTTTCAAGTATTCCCTGACGTTCCCGCTCCGCTTGCGCCGCTCCTGGAGATGGCCAATAATCTCTGGTGGGTGTGGCATCCCGATGCCGTCGAGCTTTTCCGGCGGCTGGACCGGAAACTGTGGGAAGAGGTGCACCACAATCCCGTCAAACTGTTGGGCGTGATCAACCAGAAAGTCCTTGCCCAGATGGCGCAGGACGACGGATATCTCGCTTATCTCCAGCGCGTGTACAACTCGTTCAAGGCGCACCTGGCTGAAAAGGGTTGGTATGCCCGCCAGCATGGCGATAAGCCCAAGCTCCTCACGGCGTACTTCTCGGCGGAGTTTGGCTTGCACGAATCGCTGCCGATTTATTCCGGCGGCCTGGGGATTCTCGCCGGGGATCATCTCAAGAGCGCCAGCGAATTGGGACTGCCTCTCGTGGCCATGGGGCTCCTTTATCGCAACGGATATTTCCAGCAGTACCTGACCGGCGACGGGTGGCAGCAGGAAGCGTATCCGGAATTGGATTTCTACAACCTGGCCGTTGAGCCGCTGCGCTATACCGACGGCTCGCCGATTCACGTGCGCGTGGACCTGCCGGACAACGCGGTCTTCTGCAAGGTCTGGAAGGCCAGCGTCGGGCGCATTCCGCTGTATCTGCTGGACACAAATCTCCAGGAAAACTCTCCGGCCGACCGGGAAATCACCAGCAAGCTGTACGGCGGCGGCACCGAGATGCGCATCAAGCAGGAGATTGTCCTGGGCATCGGCGGGTTGCGCGCACTTGAGGCGCTCAACGTCAGCCCGACCGTTTTCCACATGAACGAGGGACACAGCGCGTTTCTGGCGCTCGAGCGAATTCGCGTCTATCTGGAAAACAACACGCTGACCTTTGATGAAGCCCGCCAGCAGGTGATGGCGACCAATGTCTTCACCACGCACACGCCGGTGCCGGCGGGAATCGATACCTTCAGCCCGGAATTGATGCTGAAGTATTTCACAAATTACTATCCGCGCCTCAAGCTCGACCAGGACGGGTTCCTGGCGCTGGGGCGAGAAAATCCGTCAGACCGTAAGCAGGGTTTTTCCATGGCGGTGCTGGCCATCCGCCTTGCGGACGGGATCAACGGCGTGTCGCAGTTGCACGGCGAAGTGAGCCGGAAAATGTGGCACAATGTCTGGCCGCAGGTGCCGCCGTCGGATGTTCCCATTCGCCATGTGACCAATGGCATTCATATCCGCAGTTGGCTGGGCAGCGACGTCGCGTTCATTCTCGACCGGTATTTCAGCGGAAAGTGGCAAAGCGACCCGACGGATCAATCCGTCTGGGAAGGGATCAATCAGATTCCCGACGAAGAACTGTGGCGCGCCCATGAACGCTGCCGCGAGCGATTGGTGGGTTGGACGCGGCAGACACTCAAGGAACAGCTCGTGCGGCGCGGGGCGAGCTTTGACGATGTGAACATCGCCGACGAAGTGCTCGACCCCGAGGCGCTGACCATCGGGTTTGCGCGGCGCTTTGCGACTTACAAGCGCGGGGCGCTGCTCCTGCGCGATCCGGACCGGTTGCGGCGGTTGCTTGAAGACACCAAGCGGCCGATTCAATTCCTGTTTGCCGGCAAGGCGCATCCGGCCGATCACGAGGGCAAGGAGCTCATCAAGACGATCGTCAACTTCGCGCGCAATCCGATGGTGAGGCGGCGCGTGGTCTTCCTGGAGAATTACGATATCAACATCGCGCGATATCTCGTTCAGGGCGTGGACGTGTGGCTCAATACGCCGCGCCGGCCGTATGAAGCGAGCGGCACCAGCGGCATGAAGGCGGCGGCCAACGGGGTGTTGAATTGCTCCATCCTCGACGGCTGGTGGGTGGAAGGGTATGACCCGGAAGTCGGCTGGGCCATCGGCCGCGGGGAAGTGTATGCCGACCCGAATTATCAGGACCAGGTGGAGAGTCAGGCGCTCTATGACATCCTGGAGAAGCAGATCATTCCGCTCTTTTACCGCCGCACGGTGGACAACATTCCGCGCGAATGGATTTCGCACATGAAGGCGTGCATGCGGAAACTGGCGGCCGTCTTCAATACCAACCGGATGGTGCGAGATTACGCGGAGAAGTTCTATCTCCCCGCCGCCACGCGCGGCGAGGCGCTGGCGGCCGACGGGTTGGCGCGCGCCAAAGCGCTGGCCAAGGCCAAAGACCGGCTCCGCGGCAAGTGGGGAGCGGTTAAGATCGTCGGCGTTCACACCAGCGGCAACGGCCACTACCGCGTCGGCGAGCATATGCAGGTCGAAGCGCTCGTCGAGCTGCCCGACCTCAGCCCCGACGAATTGCAGGTGCAGTTGTACGCCGGGCCGATCAGCGCGACCGGCGAGATCGAACAGCCGCAGACGCTGACGATGGAGCATACCAAGCTCATCGCCAACGGACGGCATCTGTTCACAGGCGCCATCGAGTGCAATACCAGCGGACGCCACGGATTTGCCATCCGCATTCTGCCGGGGAGTCCGGACATGGCAACGCCATTTGAGCCGGGGCTGATTCTCTGGAACTGACGACAGCCCTTGTCAATTCGGGAGAACCCTCACCCCAACCCTCTCCCTGGGTACAGGGAGAGGGGGAAATGCGCGCGAAGGCGCGAGATCGTCAGGTCTGATTCTCTTCAGCCGTCAGATCAGTGGCCAATTGCGTTCGGTCGGCCTCCAGCTTTTGCAGGTCAGTCGTAAGCGTGCTCAGGCAGTTTGTGCGATCGGTCGCAAATTGATTCACGTCCGCAATCAGCGTCGGCGAGGCGCCTGAGTCCTTGTCAACGGCCGTTGCAATTGCCTGAATATCCGCGGAAATCGTGTTGAAATAGCTCTGCCGCGTGTTGATGCGGTTGGTCAGGCCGGCAATTTCATCGGTCTGAAGCTGGACGTGGTCGGCCAGGAGCTGCTGTTTGTCGGCCGCGCGAGCGGACTTATTTCCTTTGTCGGTCACGAATTTCGCCAGTTCCGTAGTAATCACCGATTCGTCATTCAAGACTGCAGCGCCCTCGTTGAGGCGCTCGACCAGCAGTGCTGATTTCATCGCTTTCACGTCCGTGTGGAACGTCTTGAACAGCGGCGCCAGAACACTCTTCTGGCCCGCGTCGTTAGCCTTGATCGCCTGCACGTCGGTGATGAGCGTGGCAGTGAATGAATCGATGTCGGATTTGAAGGTGAGAAAGTCAGCCTTCACTTGCAGCCGGTCGGCAGCTACTTGCGCACTGATTGCCGAAGCGGACATCAACGTGCGCGACTCGAGCGTTTCCAGAAGCATTTTTCTTCCTCCGAATAAAATAACTGGATGACGCCTTACCCACTGATCGTCTTCACCGATCTACGCTCGCCTTTTCACATCCAATACGCTTGAGCAGAAGAAAAATTGTCCGAAGGGAGAATAAACAAATGGAGCACAAAAATGCCCTTGCCCAGACGGCAATTGCGTCAGGCGCGGAAGTGTCGCGCCAGATTAACGCCGCGCGGGGGCTGTGATTGGATCAGGAGCGCGAGGCGATGGCGGTAGATATCGGACGTACGATGCGCGGCAGGACATATTTATCGCAAAGCGCTTCGGCGCGCTCGGCCATGTCGGCGAGCAGTTCCTGCGTCGGCTGCCGCGGGCGGTCGCCCCAATAGCGGCGGAGAATGAGGTAGACGCTGATCACGTCGTCGGAGTAATCGCCGGTGCGGACCTGATAGCTATTGGTGCGCGTGACCACATCGAGGCGAGCCTGCAAGCGGCAATCATCGCTGAGCGCGACGGTAACGGTGGGCTGAAAATCGACGCACTTGGCGCCGGCCTCCTCGGCGAGGCAGCTTAGCGGGGATTCGGACAGCAGGCTCTCGGCGATGACTTCATCATGGTTGCCGGTGAAGGCCAGATCAAAACCGAAGAGCACGTCGAGATGATCGACTTCGACGGGGCTGATGCCCAGATGATACGGGGCCATCTCCAGAAGGAGCGTGTGCAGGCGCATGGCCTCTTCGACGCTGGCGGGATTAACATGGCCGCTGCTGAGACGCTTGGTCTCGAGGCTGATCCAGCGGTAATTGTTGCTGGAGCGATCCTCCTCGAGGCTGAATTCGCCGCTCTCCCCTTTGCGGAAGCGGATCATGCTGGGGATTTCCTTCTGGATGCGCTCGAAGAAGTGCAGCACCGTCTCGCGCTGGTGCGGCAGGGGAAGCTGCGAACCCAGTCGCATGTTGACGTAGAAGTCATCGCAGAATGCCGCATACGGATTGGACATGCCTCTCCTCACAAACTTCACGCGGGATGGAATCGGTTCGAGAGGTAGTGTAGCTAAAACTGCGGGCAACGGAAGGGGTTTAAGGGCTTAAGGGTTCAACGGCTTAAGGGTTCAAAAGTTTGAGGGGATTTGTGTTCGCACCAAGGGCGTAGGACAGCCAGAATGATGTGTAGCCACTTTTTTACCATCGCGCCAATGGTTAGAATCACGCCATGATCTCGCGAGCCGAAATTCAGGCTTTTGTCGATCAGGTTGTCGGCAGGTTCCGCCCGCTGCGTGTAATTCTGTTCGGATCGTACGCGAATGGCCATCCAACCGAGGACTCTGATGTGGACCTGATGGTGGTCATGCCCCATCGTGGCCCAAGCGCCAAAACGGCAACGCGAATACGGCTGGCATGTCCACGCGATTTCCCGATGGACCTTATCGTGCGCTCGCCGGCCGAATTGCGCCGGCGGCTGCGCATAGGCGATTCGTTCATGTGTGAAATTGCGTCAACGGGTATTGTGCTGCATGAAAGCCCCAACGCGCGAATGGGTTGAGAAGGCTGAGGCCGATTACGCAGCCGCGCTGCTGGTGCGTCGTTCCCGAAAGAAACATGGCCGGGATATCGTCTGCTTTCATTTGCAGCAATGCGTCGAAAAGTATCTCAAAGCGCGGCTTGAAGAAGCAGCGATTGCATTCCCCAAAACGCACGACCTTGAGAAGCTGCTGGCCTTGGCAATTGCGGTCGAGCCGATGTGGGCGGCGCTTCGACCGGCGATGGCCACCCTTACGGACTTTGCCGTCGAGGTCCGGTATCCGGGGCGATCTGCGTCCCCCGCCGAAACGCGAGGCCTTCTCAATTCCGCAGCCCAAATCCGTGACCTGATCCGCCAGCGACTTGGATTGCGGTGATGAAATAACCCTCAGGAATCCGTGCCGACTCGATCATCGTTGACGACCCGCGAAAGGAGTCGTACAACCGCCGCACTGATGGAAAAGCCCGCAGTAAAAATACCTCTCGTGGTTGCGCTGGTTGGGAGCGACACGTTCCTGCAACTCGCCGCGCTGGATCGGCTGCTGCGGCTGCTGCCGGCGGATGCGACGCGCATTGATCTCGACGGAGAAACCGCGCAGCTTGCCGACGTATTGGACGAGGCGCGCTCGTTTGCCATGTTTGGCGGCGGCAAGGCGGTTGTAGTTCGCAACGCGGACGATTTTGTCAAGAACAATCGCGAGAAACTGGAAGACTACGTTGAATCGCCGTCGGATAGCGCCATGCTGGTGCTGCGCCTGGCGAAGCTGCCGGCGACGCAGCGGATTTACAAGGCGATTGCCAAGGTCGGGCGCATCGAGCCGTGCGACGCGCCAAAGGAGTTGGCCAAGTGGATTATCGAGCGCGGAAAAGCGGCGCACCAATTGACCGTCGCGTTCGACGCGGCGCGGCTGCTGGCGGATCTGATCGGCGATGATCTGGGGCGGCTCGATAACGAATTGGCGAAATTGGCGCTGACCGTTGAAGGCGGCGCCGTGTCGGCAAAACACGTGGCGCAGAGCGCGGCGTTTCAGCGCGAGCGCGAGATGTGGGACATGACCAACTCCCTGGCCAGCGGCGACCGCGCGGGGGCGCTGCGGCGCTGGCGCGAGATGCTGCGGCTGGATTCGTCGGTTGAGTTTCGCGCCGTCACCTGGCTGGGGATGTGGCTGGAGAGCGTGCGCAAGGCGCAGCCGATGATTCGGCGCGGCGACAGCGCGGCGACGATCGGGCAGGCGGTGCGCATCTGGCAGCGCGAATTGCAGGGGCCGTTTGTGGAGACCGCCCGCGCGATGGGGCAGCGCGGCGTGGACCGGGCCGTGGATTTGCTCGCGGAAATCGACTTCCAGAGCAAGACGGGCGTGGGGAACGCGGCGGATAACGTAGAGCGGTTTATACTTTCCCTGGCGGTCGCCTAGGTTTCCCGCAGCGCCGGCGGGTGGCGGGGATTAATGCTCATGGTGAGTTCGCTTTTGACGAACTATGGCGGTATTTGCGACGTATGTCTATCAGCGCCAAGCATTTTGAATCGGCTGGGTGTGGAAGAGCCGCTGGATATGCCAATGAATGAGGCCGAAATGGCAAAGAGCGGCCGTAGCGGTGCAAAAGGTGATTCGGTCGCGGGGGTTTTTACGCAGGGTCCATTTTCGCGTTGATGCCACGTGTTTTGTTTTTTGAGTCATTATGGATGTAGATGTGCAAGGATGCGGCGCAGGCGGGGTATCATTTTTTGTCGGCGCTCGGGGTGACGATGCGCCAAACGATTATCGGTCGTGCCGCGCGCGATGGCGGGCAGTCCGTGCGTTCGATAATACCGTTGCCGGCGGCGCTGGCCGGGCGGTCGGCAAAAACTGCGCATTCCACTCAAAGGCGACAACCGTGCGGACGATATAGGTGGTGTTGCCTGTTGCCAGTGGAGAAAATGCCATGAATGCCACAAAAGTCAAAGACGTGCTGACCACCGGTGAAGTCGCCAAAATCTGCAACGTGGCGCCCCGCACGGTCAGCAAGTGGTTCGACAGCGGCGCCCTGCACGGGTATCGAATCCCCGGCAGCAAGGACCGCCGCATCCCGCTGAATCAGTTGATTCGCTTTATGAAGCATCACGGCATGCCCCTCAACGGGCTGATGACCGGATGCACGCGGGTCCTCATCGTGGACGGCGAGCAGGACATCGTCGAGGTGCTGGAAAAGATTCTCGAGGACGAAGCCAAGTACGAAGTCGAGGTGGCCCGCGGCGGATTCGCCGCCGGATTGACGGCGGAAAAATTCCGCCCGCACGTGATCCTGCTGGACATGCACTTACCCGACATTGACGGCCGCGAGGTCGCCAAGCAGGTCCGGGGCAATCCCGACTTGCAGCTCACCAAGCTGATCGCCATGAGCGGGCGGATGACCGAGGACGAATCCAAGGGTTTGATGTCGGAGTTCGACGGATTCCTTCGCAAGCCGTTCCATGTGCGACAGGTCATCGAGGCCATCGAAGACTGCATGGCCGTCGTCTACTAAACCGACGGCATAGAGCAAAGCAAATCCTGGTGCACGGCACAGGCCGGCGGGGCCGCCTCGGAGGGGGCGGCCCCTGCTATGCGCGGCTGCGCCGCGAGCGGGTTGAAAGTAGCGAGTAGAAAGTAGACTACGGCTGGGACG
>JBEKYH010000098.1:18777-21864 GCA_049511115.1 Tepidisphaeraceae bacterium
GGGCGGGGACGAGGTTGCGGGGTCAACGTTCGCGCCGCGGTTTGCGTTTGGGGCCGGGTTTTGCAGCAGTCCACCGACCTGGGACTCCTGCAAGATCGACCCCTCGCGCTGCTGATACAGTTTGGCGATGTTCGCTTTGTCGTCGTTGAGGGTTGCTTCCTGCTGATCGAGTTGCTTGCGGGCGTATTCAATCTGCGCGGCCCGTTCGGAGAGATTCAAATCGACCAGTTTGTCCGCCTGAACTTTGATCTGGGCGCGCACGATGTTGGCCTGGGAGCTATTTCCGCGGCGGGTGGCCACGCGCAATTGTGCGGCCAGGCCAAAAATCTCGTCCTCCACCCGGAACTGCTCAACATGCATGCCATACAATTCGGGCTCTGTCTGCTTGTACTGCTGAAGATTGAGCCATCGCTGCATGAGGCTCAACCGAACGGGCGCCCCGGGCAGCGGAGGACGCAATTGCATCGAGCGGTATCGGTTGGGACTGACCTCCTTGAAGAAGCTCAAGAAATTGCCCCATTCCTGCTCTTCGTTCTGGCGGATCAGGTCCAATTCGTGGGCGCGCTCCTGCGGCGTCAAGTCCGGCTGGCGAAGGTATTCCAATATCCGCTGCTGGCGACCCTGGGGGTTTTGCGGGCGCGCCTGCTGTCCGCGACCCGGCGCGCCGGCGGCCTGCGCCAGGGCCGGCTGAACGCCTGTCCAGACCGATGTGGCGCTAAACCAGGAACCGGCCGCGCATAAAACCCAGGCGCCAGCCGCCGCGCACAGGAGCTTTTTCATCCCGCTCATTTCAACCCTCCGCGGGTGTCCGCTTCCACAGGCAACCCGAGGAATATGTTATCGGTCTCATCCGCAGCCGGAGCCGAGGCAACCGCTCCATCGTTTTCATCAGCGGTCGTGGAGTCGAGGGAATTCAGCAACCGCTCCTGCTGGTCGGCGGGGAGTTCGGCGATGGCCGCATCAGGCGAAGCGGCATCGGTGGCAGGCGCGGGAGCCTCCTGGTTTTGGGGCGGCTGATTCTGATTGTTGTTTTCGGCCACGATCGGTGCGTTGGCACTTAGGCTGTCCCCGGGCGTCTGCGCAATGTTATTGACCCGCTGGTGATGCAGCACGCTGACAGTCACAGCGATGATGACAGCAGCAGCCGCCGCCAGGGGATAATACCACCAGGCCACCGACGCGGATTTGGAGCGGAGGGGCGCCGCCGGACGGGCTAAGCGCTGCGTGGTCCATTGCCGCACCAGACGGCTGGCCCGCGCGACGGCCGCGTCGGTCGGCACCGGGGCTGCCGTGGAACGATCCAGGAAACCCATCGCTGTCACGAATGTCGCGTGAGCCGAGCGCAGATGCGAGAGCTGCGACAGCAACGCGGGCTCGGCACCCAGGCGGCGATTGATCTTGTCCCGTTCGGCGCCGGGCAACTCATCGGCGAGATACATCAGGAGCAGCGCCTGGTCGTCCTTGAGATTTTCAATTTCGCTGGCCATGGCTTTAGCCTTTTCGCAGTCGGCCCAACATCCTAAAGAGACGCCGTTCGCAGGCAAATTATTGTTCGTCCATCAACTGCTTGAGTTTCTGCATTGCCTTGTGCATGCGGCCCAGTGCGGTGTTCAACGGACATCCGAGCATCCGGGCAATTTCCACAAATTTCAATCCACTATAATACCTCAACAACAGGACTTGTTTCTGATTTTCCGGCAACTGCTCAATCGCCCCGCGAAGCTTGATCGCCTGCTCCGTGCCTTCCAGGGGCGAACTGGCCTCGGGATAGGTCTGGTCGGTGGCGAGTTTCAGGCCTTCCTTGGCATTCTTCTCGCGGCTGCGCGAGCGCCAATGATCGTTGGCCTTATTGGTGGCGATCCGATAAAGCCAGGCCTTAAAGCCGCCGCCGCCGGAATCAAACCGGTCAATGTGTTCCAGCACACTGACCCACGTCTGCTGATGCAATTCTTCGGCGATCTGATCGCCGCCAACCAGTCGCTGCAAATATCGCATGAGGGCCGGACAGTGCCTGCGCACCAACTCTTCCCCGGCCGCAGCTTCACCATCGCGCAGGCGAGCGACCAGCGCCTCATCATTCACGACAGCCGGGGTTGGAATTTCCATTGTCAGAGCAAAAGACATTGGATAGGCCCGGCCGTCACCCCCTATAACGCCGCGCAAATGATTTTATTGTGAAACCTGCGAGGTATCTAGGGGCGCTTCGGATCCGATGGTTTATCCAAATTCTTATCGGAATGAGGGGCGGGTTCATGCAGCGGGTTGTGCACTCCCGGGTGGGCGACGGGGTAGAATTCACCGGTAAATTCTTTGTCTTCCTTGGGTTGCTCCTCGATCCGCGCCGGTGCAGCGGCAGGTACGGCCTTGAACTCTCTTTCGGGAATTTGCGGTCCGGATTGGGCGGCTAGCGCGCTGGTTGATGGTGAGCCCGCGGGCTGTTCCTGACCCTCCTTGACGCTGGCGGCCAAAGTTTCGTTCAGTGCGGTAAGCTGCTTGAGCTCCTCCTCGGTCATCTCCGCGCGAGGCTTGGGCATGGCTGCTTTCTTCTTGCGCGTGGTAGATCCAAAGCGGCTGATGTCGTAATCGTCCTTGGCCTGCGGCCGGCCCAAGCCGGCGGTTGTCAGCAGGTTGAGCGTTATCGGCCAGAAGACGCCGATGATGGCGAAGGATGAGCCGATCCAGAGGATGTTGCAATTCTGGGGCACTTTCCACCAGGCGAATTTGTGGTGGACCCAGGGGTAATCTTTTTCGGCATCCCCAAGCCAATCCAGGACGGTTTTTTGATCATTGGGATTCCAAGGGATGTAGATTGCCTGATCGGGCCGTAACCGGCTGCGTCCGGCGTTACTCATCAGCGTCTTTACCGAGTGGCTGTATCGAAACTCCTGATTGGCGACGGCGATGGCGTTTTCACCCTCGGCGGTGTCCTTGCCGTAAACGGCGGCGGTAATAGTTTCCAACGTGTCATCCGCCTTGACCTTGTACATCTCCTGGAAACCGGGGAGAAGCTTATCGCCTTTCGTTGCCGTCTCGCGAGCAAAGCGCGGATCAACCGGGGCGTAGGGGACGGTGCCGGGAAACCACTTG
>JBEKYH010000099.1:0-21741 GCA_049511115.1 Tepidisphaeraceae bacterium
TACGCAGGGAGAGGGCAGGGGTGAGGGTTCTTCGGATCAGGCCTGTTGCTCTCGTGAATCAAAATGCGACCCTCACCCTAACCCTCTCCCTGAGTACATGGAGAGGGGACAGAAGCGAGTTACTCGATATTTGGTTCCCGTCATCACCTTCGCCGCAGCCACCCTCTTGCTACTCATTCCCTCGCGTATTCTCGCCGGCGTCTTCTATGAAGACGGCGCCACCACCATGCACTTCGCCTTCGAGGGCAACCCCAACGGCGACCGCCCCGTTGTTCGCCCGCCCGCGTTCTATCACGCCGATGACGGCTTCGGCTTTGTCGATTCCCCGACCCTCATCGGCACCGCCAACGGCGTTACCGCCCCGAAGTATTTCCGCTTCGACGTCAACCTTCCCGACGGCAATTACGACGTCTCCATCACCTTCGGCGGCACGCGCGACGAATCCGTGACAACCGTCAAAGCCCAAGGCCACCGCCCCATGCTCCTCGATATTCGCGTCGCCCCGCGCCAAACCGTCACCCGCACATTCACCGTCAACGTCCACGGCGGCGGCGTAAAACCGAGTGATAGCACCGGCCCGCTGGATGCCGATGGCAGGCTGCATCTGGAATTTGTCGGAGTGAATCCCTCCATGATGAAGCTGGACATCGCCCCCAACACCAGCGCCACCACCGTCTTCCTCGCCGGCGATGCAACGGTCACCGATCACGATGACATTCCCCTGGCCGGCTGGGGCCAGATGCTGCCAATCCTGTTCAAACCTGGCGAAGTGGCCGTCGCCAACCAAAGCGTTCCGGCATCGACAGACGAATTGAAAGCCCAGCAACTCGCCGAAATCGAAAAGACCATCAAACCCGGCGATTGGATTTTGGTGCAGTTTGGGGCAAACGAAATGGTCGGCACTGCCCTTGATGCAGACAAATGGAAAACGATGCTGAAGACCTACGTTGATGAAGCTCACAAACATCAAGCCAACTGCGTGCTGATCGTCCCGCCGATGACCTGGGCGGCAGGGGGAGGGGGATTCAATATCGACAATAGCGCCGCAATCGCGCAATGGATCAACGCGGTCGCGAAGGAACAGAACGTTCCGGTGATTGATCTGGCCACAACGACTTCCGGCCTGCTCGACGCCATCAACGCCGCTGATCGCGACAAAGTGTTCGAGGAAGATCCAGCCCATCCCCTGGTGGCTGGTCAGCCAATGCCAAATCGCTTCCGATATCTGAGCGCTTACGGCGCGTTTGAATTAGCCAAACTTGTCGCCCAGGGAATCCAGAATCAAAAGCTCGACCTGGCTTCTCATCTTGTCGGCGATGTGACATCCAACCCTGATCCAGCGAAATTCCCGGCACATCTCGGCTACGATTATCTCTTAAATACTTCAGCACGATCAGCCAGCGCTCAATGAACTGCATTGCCCCGATTCACAATCAACAAATGGTTTTCTCAGCGTCCTCTGCGCCTCCGCGGTTCGTCTGAATTATTCCCGCCACTCATCCCTCTGCAAAAACTCCCCCGCCGGCGCGCGATAATGGCATGACATACATTCCATATCCCCCGGCCCGCTCAACCCCGCGGCATTTGCCAAATCCTTGAGCAATCCCGCCCGGGAAATCACCTGCCACGACCCGCAGCGCGGACAGCGCGGCTCATCCTTGTTCTCATCCGCCTCTTCGGCCAGCAGCGCCTGCGCCGCTTCCATGTCCTTCTCCGCGACGCGCAGGATGAATCGCGCTCCCACTCCGGCCGGCTTATCGCCGCGCAGCACCAGCCGCGGCCCATACGCTGCGATATGTTCTGACGCCAGCACGGTCTGCCCATCGCGCAAATCCGCCGGCGTTTCATAGGCGGCCACAGGAACAAGTAGATTCCCGTGTTCATCCACCGGCGCCGGCGCGTTCGGCGCTTCTTCGGCGGGTTCGAGATCATCCATCGGCGCTGTCGACAACGCGGCCGTCGCCCGCTCGACATCCGCTTCCTGAACAATTAAATCAACATCATTGAAAACCTGCCATGCCCAATCCACCGCGTTGATATTCGCCCCGAAAATCTGCGACCGGATACCCTCCCCGGCCAGCACTGCCGCGCGGATTTCCGCGTCGTTGGCCGAGCCGAACGTGGACAATTTCACCCACCCCGCCGGAACCGGGCCGCCCGGATGTCGCTCAATCAATTGGTCTTCGGAAATCGGTTCGTTCATGCCGGACGATGATAGCAGAAAGCCGGATCGGTCTCTCATTTGCGTAAACGTGCATGTGGAAACCGATTCATCGCGTCGATTTTCCCGACTTTGCAGCGCGGCCGTTCAGCATGGTAGGATCACTTATGCTCTATCCGCACCTTTGGCCGGCCCGGCAAGATTCGTCACGAAATCGGCACGTTCCTTGGATTCGTTCAAAGTGGTCCTTTCTGGCCGAACCGCTGGAAAGACGCCTGTTCCTCAGCGTGTCATTTAACGTCGCCAATGACCCCGCCGGATCACTGGGCCTTGACGTTGCGGTCGGAAACCTGGGCAACGGCCAGCAGGATATCGTCACCGCCGGCGGATCGTTGCTGGGCAGCACAGCCGTCGATGTCTATCTCAACCAGGGCAATGGAACATTTTCCACACCCACCGTGCTGACCGCTGGCGGGCAGCCTTACGCGGTGGCGCTCGGCGCGTTCACTTCCAGCGGCCTGCTGGACATCGCCGTCACCAACTTTGATGACGACACCATCAGCGTGTTCCTGAATCAGGGCAACGAACAATTCGGCCCCGCGATCACCACGCTGGTCGGCAGTACCCCCGACGGACTGGCAGTCGCCGATTTCAATGGTGATGGCAACCTCGATCTGGTTGTCGCCAATCGAGGCGACAACGATGTCGGCGTGCTGTTCGGCAACGGCAATGGCACCTTCAAGCCGATGGTTACCTATCCCGTCGGAACGGATGTCGGGGATGTCGAAGTAGGCGATTTTAATGACGACGGCCATCCGGACATTGTGTCTGAGGGATTCGGCGGCAACGGTTCCCTGGATGTTCTGCTGAATCAGGGCAATGGAACCTTCGGCACAGCCGAGAGTCTTAACCCCGGGGGAAACCCCAACGGCGTCACTGTCGCTGATCTTGGAAATACCCAGGACGATTTGATCCTCGGCACCGACACCGGCATTTTCGAACTGACCGGCGCCGGCAACGGCACTTTCTCCTCACCGGTATCGCTCGCCGGAAACATTTCCGCAGGCGCTGTTACAGTCGGCGATTACAACGGAGACGGTGTGCCGGACCTGGCCTACACCGACTACAGTAACCAATCCATTAATGTGCTGATCGGCAACAGCAACGGGACTTTCCAGACGCCAGCGACGTTTGCCATCGGCGGCAATCCCTACGCGCTGGCTTCGGGCGATTTCAATAACGACGGCCTCCCTGATCTGGCCGCGGTAAACCACGCGGGATCCGACCCGCTCAGCGTTTTGTTGGATACAACCCCGCTGACCCCCACGATTACGCAAAGCGGCGGCGCCATCACCGGCGACGGAACCGCCGCCAATGACACCGCCACCGTCTCCTATTCCGCGGGCAATGTCTCGGTGACGATCGACGGCATGTCGCAGAGTTTTGCCATGAGTTCTGTCAACGCCATCAACATCAACCTGGGCGCGGGCAACGACACGATCATGGTCTCCAGCGGCGTGCCCTCGGTCAGCATCAACGGTGGGGCCGGCGACGATAAGCTCATGGCCGAAAACACGGCCGTGGACACTGTTGCCGGCGGGGGCGGCGCTGATACGGTCATGGGCGGCGGCAAGGGAAGCTCACTCATGGGCAACGCCGGCGATGACATGATTGTCCCAGCCAATCGCCATGAGTCGGTCAGCGGCGGCGGCGGAAATGACACGGTCTCGGGCGCGGGTCACGATTCCCTTGCCGGTGGGGCGGGGAGCAATATCTTTCTTGATGAAGGAGAAAAAAAGGACACCATCAACGGCGGAGCGGGCCTCAATTTTGCACAGAACAATCCCACCGACGTGATGAGCAAGATTTACGAGGTGTTCGATCCCCCAGCGCCAGTGAATGTTGAACCCCTGGTTATCCCAAATGCCAGCAATGAACTGGTTGGCGGCCCGCTTGATGCGACAGACGCCGTTACCGCCAGCGTTGTCGATGGCGAATTAAAGGTCACTGGAACTTCAGGCGCGGACATCATTTCTGTCTCGCTCAACACCGCCGGCACCAAACTAAAAGTGGTTGGCAACGGCCAAGACGCCGGCACATTCAAATTGACCGGCCTGACAGGCATCCATGTGAACGGCGGCCCCGGCGCGGATTCCATCAGCATCGATGCGTCGGTCACATTGCCGGCGACGCTGCTCGGCAACGGCGGGGCTGATTCCCTCGCGGGTGGTGGGGGCGACAACGTCGAAATCGGCGGCCCTGGCGGGGATTTACTGATCGGCGGCGCGGGAACGAATCTCCTCGTGCCGGATCAGAATGCTTCTTTCGTCAGCGGTCCCGCCGGCAACGACACTCTCGACGGCGGAACGGGTTTCAGCATCGCTGATTTCTCCCGGCGGACTGATCCGCTCACATTATCCAACGACAACGAGGCTGACAGCGGCGACTCAAGCCAGCATGAAGCGGACGAGATCATGTCCAACGTCTCGGCCATCTGGGGCGGCACCGGCGGCAACGTCATCACCGGCGCTACCGGCGGCGAATTCCTCAGCGGCGGCGCCGGCGCGAACTCCATTCACGGCGGCGGGGCCAATGATTTGCTCGTCGGCGGCGGAGGAAATGACACAGTGATTGTGGCCGCCGAACCGGTGAGTCTTTACCTCATCAACGGCTTCCCCAACCAATACGGGGGCGTCAGCAATCCGTCCGAGGACATCCTCCAGTTGGATTCACTGGACACCCAAATCACTTAATCATCCGACGCCGCCGGTTTGACCAATTGGCCCAAGTCCTTAAAATCGCGTTACCACCGCGCGGGTTCAGGGTGAATCGTTTTTTTTGGCATCACAGGGTTCTTATGGGCATGGGTCGGCTTGAGAATCGTGTGAAATGGATGGTTCCGGCGCTCGTCCTCTTCTGGGCGGCGTCCTGCCCGGCACAGACGACGCTGCCGGCCTCCGATCAGGAGTTGATTACCCTCAATTTCCCTGAAAACATGGAACTCAAGACGCTGGTGGACTATGTGAGCCAGCGGTTGGGGTTCAATGTTTCGTATCAGGATGAGCAACTGTCCAATCAGCGGGTGACAATTCGCGCTCCTTCGCAGGTTCCCGCCACGGCGCTGCTGGGGTTGTTGCAGAGCATGCTCAAGACGCGCGGGCTGACGATTATTGATGCTGACCAGCCAGGGTGGAAGCGCATCGTGCCACTGGCGGTTTCGGCGGTTCCCACCACCCAGCCCAGCGCAGGCGGGCCTAACGAGCCGGTCGCCCAGGCGTTTTTCCTGCAAAATGCCGACGCTCAGCGAGTGGATACGATCATCAAGCCGTTTCTCAGCGGGTCGTCGGCGGCGAGCTTTGATATCGCGGAGCAGCACACGCTGATTGTGGTGGATTTCGCGTCGAACATGCCGCGGGTCGCGGAAATCATTCGGCTATTGGATCGTCCCGATCAGGGGTCGAAGATCGCGTTTGTGCCGGCCCATAACGCCGACCTCGGCCAACTTGCCCAGCAGGTGCGGCAAATCCTCGCCGCCAAGGCGCGGGCGCAGGCCGTCAATGGGCAGGAGATCGCGCCGATTGAGGTGACGCCGGACGCGCGGACGGGGCAGCTTGTGGTCGTCGGCGCCCCGGCGCTGGTGGATGAAGCGGCGTCGGTGACGGCGTCACTGGATGTGCCGGTCACGGAGCAGCAGAGTCCGGTTCGGTTTTATAAATTGGCCAATGCGACGGCAGCGGATGTGCTGGATACGCTGCGATCGCTGGAAGGCGATGATTCAACGTCGCAGACGCCCCCGCCCCCAGCGGCCGGGCCTCCCGCAACGGCACAAAATCCCACGGCTACGCCTTCGATTGCCACTCCGCAACAAAGCCCACCCGAAACATCCGGCGTGAATCCGAATGTCATGCCCTCACTTCTGGGCCACACCGACCTGTCCGGAACCGTAGCCGCCGCGGTGGCCGCCCCTTCGGCGATTCACTCGCGCCGGGCGACGGTGGCAGCCGACACCAATACCAATACGCTCATCGTGATCGCCGAGCCGGCGGTTCAGAAGCTTTATGAGCAGCTCATCCGCACCTTGGACAAGCGCCGCCCACAGGTCTTGATCGAGGCGACGATCGTCACCCTCGATACCACCGACGGCTTTCAGCTTGGCGTTGAATTGTCCGGACATTCGCATCCGGGCGGGAAGAACGATGTCGTCACGTTCAGCAATTTCGGCCTCAGCACGCCCAACGCCACCACCGGCCAACTGAGCCTGATCCCGGGTCTGGGATTCAACGGCGCGCTCGTCAGCACCGACCTGGCCGACGTGATCCTTCGCGCACTGGCCAGCAACAGTCGCACTAAGATCAGTTCCGCCCCGCGCATTCTTGTGAACGACAACGCGACCGGCACACTGCAAAGTCTCAGCGAGCAGCCGTATACCAGCACCAACATCGGCACGTCGCTTTCGACCACGAGCTTTGCGGGGTATGCCGAAGCGGGAACGGAAATCACCCTCACGCCGCATATCAGCGAGGCGGATTATTTGCAGCTTGAATACACGGTCGCCCTGAGCAGTTTCACCGATACGACGGAAACGTCGCAAGGCATCCCGCCGCCGCGACAGACCGATTCGGTGGAAAGCAAGGTGACCATCCCCGACGGATCGACGGTGATCGTCGGCGGACTGAATCGGACCAACTACACGCATACGGTGGATGCCATCCCGGTGCTCGGCGAAATTCCCTACCTGGGAACGCTTTTCAGCAACAAGAGCACGACCTCGGAGAATCTGACGCTGTTCGTCTTCCTGCGGCCGGTGATTCTGCGGGACGATCAGTTTGAGGACCTGAAATATATTTCGTTTCGCGATGTGACCACGTCGGGCGTATCCGACGGCTGGCCGGTCAGTTCGCCGGCGCCGATTCATTAGGAGCGATGGGCATCCCATGTCGGTGATTCTCGATCATCCTTCGACGGCGGATACGCGGGAGCAATCGCTTGCCATCGCGAAAGCGGCGGGTGTCGCCGTTGTCGAAGACCTTTCCGGCCTGATGGCGGCGGCGGAGTTTATCGAGAAAGTCCCCATCGCCTTTGCGCGAAGCGCTACGCTGCTGGGACTGGCCGCCGCTCCGCGACTTCCGGCGTGCGAGGGTCGAGTCATCCTGGCCGTCGCCGATTTAACAGACTATGGGCCAATCCAGGTGGTCGCGCGCTTTCTCGGCCGGCCTGTGTTGCCGGTGCTGGCGCAGGCGGAGCAAATCGCCACACAGATTAACCATGCCTACGAGCAGCGCACCGGCCAGACGCAGGCGATGATCGAGCGGCTGGATCGGCAGGAAGTGCTGGCCGAAGTGCGCGCCGCGACGGGACGCGAAGATTTGCTGGATGTGGCCACGCGCGCGCCGGTTATCAAGCTGGTCAATTTGATTCTGTTCGAGGCCGTGCAGGCCGCCGCTTCGGATGTGCATATCCAACCGTATGAGGATTCGCTGGTCATCCGCCTCCGGATTGATGGCGTGCTTTATGATTCATTTTCGATCCCCAAGGCCGCACAAGAGGAGATCATCAGCCGCGTGAAAGTCATGGGGCGGATGAATATCGCGGAAAAGCGGCTGCCGCAGGACGGGCGGGCGACTGTGCAGGTGGGTGACCGGGGGATTGATTTGCGCATTGCCACTTTGCCCACGACGTTTGGCGAGCGCGCGGTGATCCGCCTGCTGGATAAGGGCACGCGGCTCTATAGCGCCGCCGAATTGGGAATGGAACCCGCGACGCTGGCGCGATTCCGCCGGCTGATCGCGCGCGAGCATGGGATGATTCTGGCGACCGGTCCGACCGGCAGCGGCAAGACGACCACGCTCTACGCCGCCCTGCGCGATATCGACCGCAAGGGGCAGAATATTCTGACGCTGGAAGACCCGATTGAATATCGCCTGGAAGGAATCAGCCAGACGCAGGTGAATGACAAGAAGGGGATTACCTTCGCGTCGGGCCTGCGCAGCGTCTTGCGGCAGGACCCGGACATCATCATGGTCGGCGAAATCCGCGATCATGAGACGGCCGTCATGGCGATTCAATCGGCGCTCACGGGGCATTTGGTTCTCAGCACGCTGCACACCAATGACGCCGCCAGCGCGGTCACGCGCTTGCTTGATCTGGGCATTGAGCCGTATCTGCTGGCCAGCAGTTTGATCGGCGTCGTGGCGCAGCGGCTGGTGCGGCGCGTATGCCGCCAGTGCGCGGCGCCGGTGCAGCCGACGGCGGAGGAATTGGCGCAACTGGGATTGAACGGAGGGCGCGGCGAGGGGCGGAATCTCGATTCCTTGCAAGCCGGCGCGGGCTGCCCCGCTTGCCGCAACACCGGCTATCGCGGCCGCATCGGGCTGTTTGAATTGCTCGTGGTAGATGACGCGCTCCGCCGCCACATTCAGGCGCGGGCCAACTCCACGGACATCAAGTCCGCGGCGATCTCCGGCGGGATGTCCACATTGCGCGACGACGGCGTCGCCAAGGCGCTCGCTGGAGCAACCACCATTGACGAAGTCGTTCGCGTGACGTTTACCGAAGACGAACCCACCGCCTCGGAGGCCACCTGACATGGCCGTCTTCGACTACAACGCCGTGGATACCGCCCAGGCCCCCAACCGCGGCATTCTCGTGGCGGATACGCCGCGGCAGGCGCGCGATCTGCTTCGTGCTCGCGGGCTGACCATTCAACGCCTGGACGCGCAGGAGGGACAGCGAGAGGGCCGCTTGACCATCGGCCGCCGCCGTCACGTGCAGAGGGTTGCGCGTTTTGCCGGTGAATTGTCGATGCTGATTGGCGCGGGCATTCCGCTGCTGGAAGCGATTGACGCCATCGCCCGCGAGAATCACGGGGCGTTCAGCGCGTCCTTGGCCGTGTTGCGCGATCGCATCACGGCGGGGTCAAGTCTGGCGGATGCCATGGCCGAACAACCGGCGCTGTTTGATGATCTGACGGTGGCGATTGTGGATGTCGGCGAACAAGCCGGGTCGCTGGAAATCGCGCTGGCCAGACTCGCGGGCTTTATGGAGCGGTCGCTGGCCTTCAAGAATCGCCTGGCGACGGCGCTGGCGTATCCGTCCTTTGTTCTGGTGATGGCGGTTTCCGTCGCCGTCGGTTTGATGACGTTTGTCATGCCCAAACTCCTCGAGGGGTTGACTGAATCGGGGCAGCAGTTGCCGGCCATCACGGTAGTGGTGAAAGCGGCCAGCGATTTGCTGGTGACGCGCTGGTGGGCGATTCTGGCGGTCATCGCGGCAGGGGGCGCGGCATTGGCGGCCATTCTCCGCAGCCCCGTGGGCCGGGTACAGTGGGATCGAGTGCTTCTGAAAATTCCCATCGTGGGCGAGATCATCCGCCGCCAGACGGTGTCGCGAATCGCCGTGGTGATTGCCACGCTCATGAGCAGTGGCGTGGTATTTCTCCGCGCTCTGCGCATCGCCCAGCGCGGCACGTCGAACTCCGTATTCCGCGATGCCCTGGGCCGGTGCGAAACCGCTGTGGCAGCCGGGCGCGATATTTCCAGCGCCCTCGATGACACCGGCGTATTCGGGCCGGTGGTGGTGCGGGTTTTCTCAGTCGGCCAGCAATCGGGGCGGCTCGAGGAGATGCTCGAAAAGCTGGCCGCCGACTATGATCGGCAAGTTGCTCTTGCGGCCGACCGGCTGACGGCGCTGCTGGAGCCGGTGCTGGTGTTGTTGCTGGTGGGCTTGGTGGGCATGATCGCGCTGGCGACAGTGCTGCCCCTGATGGAGGCCGCCGATGTGCTGCAATAAAAAAACGCGATCGCGCGCCTTCACGCTCATCGAGCTGACGGCGGTTCTCGCATTAATGGCGATTCTCGCGGGGATCGTCACCATCAACGTGCGGCATTATCTCATCAAGGGCAAACAGGACGCCGCCCGGGCGGAGATCGCCACCATTGCCGACGCGATCGAAGCGTTCTACACCGCACAGGGCCGGTATCCCACCAACCAGGAAGGTCTGGCGGTTTTGGCGGATAAATCCGGCGGGGCCGAGCCGCTGCTGAAGCAAATGCCGGTCGACCCCTGGGGGCATCCATATCAATACAACTGCCCCGGCCGCAACGGCGAGCCGTATGAAGTGATCTGCTTCGGCGCCGACGGCCGCGAAGGGGGCGAAGGCGCGGACGCGGATATTTACAGTTGGTCGCTCAAGGCGCCGGTGGACCAGGGAGTTGCCCATGCGGCCGGGCAGTAATCGAGCTTTCACCGCGATTGAGATGCTGGCGGCGCTGGGCTTGATGGCGATCGTCGCAGCGGGGGCGTCATTGTCGCTGGCGGGAATCCAGCGCCGCTCCGACATGGCCGGCGCGATTGACCGGATCAAATTCTTTGACGACCTCACGCGCCGGCAGGCCATTCAATCGGGTCGGCCGCTGACGCTGACCTTTGACGAGACGGCCATCAATCGCGCCGCGATGCCGGCGACGCCCGGCGACCCGCCAATCGCGATGCTGCAGTTGCCCGACGGTTTCACCATCGACCGCACCGTGGTCTTTGCAACCGATCAGACCACTGTCCCAATTTCCGCCGCCGGATTATCGCCGACGTATGCGGTGCTTTTATCTGGACGCGGACAGCGGCGCTGGATGATCGTATCCGCCGTGGGCGCGGCGACGATGGCAGATGATGACGGAGTGGTTGAAGATGAAATGGATCGCCTGCAAACGCCGCGGTAGGGGCATGACGCTGGTCGAGGTTGTCGCGGGGCTGGCCCTGATGGCGACGCTGATGACTTCGCTATTGGCCGTCAAGGCGCGCGTGATTCATCAGAATCACCTGGCCGAACGGCAGCGCGAGGCGGCCGCCGCGGCGGATCAACTGCTGGCCAAGTGGTGGCCGAACCCCAAGACGTTTCCGCGCTCTTCACAGGGAACGGCAGCCGACGGATTTTCCTGGCGCACGCAGATAACTCCCAATTCCGCGGCCCAGGCCGTGGGCGCGCAGGTCGTGCGGCTGGAGGTATTCGACTCATCCGGCGCGGACGTGACGGTAGAGGTGCTTCTTGCGGCGTGGGGCCAATAGGGGCGGATTTTTATGCGACGACATCCCGCTGCATTTTCTCTGATCGAAATGCTGGCCGCGCTGGCGCTGGGCACGCTGCTCATGCTGGCCGCGATGGGTGTGCTGCGGTCGCTGGCGCACTTTCCGGCTGCGACAATCACTGCCCAGTCGCCGCAAACGGAGGTTGTGCGGCTGCTGCGCTGGGATTTGGCCAATGCGCGGCGATTTGAGTCCACGCCGGACGGGGTGATCCTATGGGGTTTGGATTCTCTGGACCCAGCCGACATGACCGCGACACATCGGCCGGCGAAAGTGACCTATCGCATTGCGGATTTCGCGGGCGTGTCGTCGCTGATGCGTCTTGAGGAGCCGCTGGGGGCCGCGATGGGTCCGGGGAATTCGCCGCAGCTTATCTGCTCGAATGTTTCGCGAATTGCCATCCGTGGGATTTCCGATTCAGCGGCTGCCTCCGGGGATGCTCAGCCTTTTGAGCGGAATCAGGGGCGGCCTCTGCCGCAATGCGTTGAAGTCAGTCTTACCAGCGGTCTGGGCGTAGAAACGCAAACGATCCTTTGCCTGAGATGACCGAATGAACCGCCAACGCGGCAATGGTTTTGTGCTTCTGGTGATCCTCGTGCTGCTTACTCTGGCGGCGGCGGCGCTGGCCGGCGTCTGCCGCGTCTCCCTGCGCAACGCCCTGGCGTCAACCGAGGACGCCGGCGAACTGCAGCGCCGCTGGGGAGCGTTAAGTTGCGAGACCGCGATCCTGCCCCATGCGGAAATCCTGTTGCAACAGGCCGAGGCCTTGCGCCACCGGCCAGTGGCGTCGTTGGACATGGACATCCAATTGGGCGGTCAGGATTTCTCCGTGCATGTGGCGGATGAACAGGCCAAGGTGAATCTCAACTTCATCTACCAGACGCGCGGCCGCGCCGCCGCCGAAGCCGCGGCGCGGGTGGCAACGCGAAACGTGGGAGACCGACTTCTCGTGACGCTGCGGCCATCCGATGTTGCACCGCCGCTGGTCAGTTTTGGGCAGGTGTTTTCGGCCTCGCCGGCGACGTCGCTTAGCGCGTCGGCAGACATCACCTGCTGGGGCGATGGCCGGTTAAATTGGCGTCGCGCCTCTGCGGCCGCACTGGCGGGGCAATGCCAGCAGGCGCTCGGAGTGGCCGCCGTCCAGCGTCTGCTGGCGCTGCAATCGGACAATCCCGCTCCGGGCCTTGCGGACCTTATGAACGATCCGCAACTCGCCCAGGGCCAGCAGACCGGTGAATTAATCAAGCTGCTCCGATTTTCCTGGTGAAAGATTGATGACGACGCGAAAGGCCACACAACTGCTTTGGAGAACGGCCGTGCTGGTGGTCGCGGCAGGGGTGTTGACGATCGGCCTGGCCGCCGCGCTTCCGTTGGATACTCCATCGGTTGATACGGCGGATGCTGCTGCGGCGCCGGCGACGTCGCCATCTGACTCATTAGATGGCAGTCTTCCCGCGCTCGCGGATTTTGCCAAAGTCTGGTCGATCGACCTGGGCCACAATGTTGTCGAGCAGCCACCGCCTTCAGCGGCGGACGCGGTACTGGCCGCAACCCCGCCGCCGACCATTCATGTCATCGGGACCATTGTCGAACCAGGGCACTCGCTGGCGATGATCCTGGGCGGCGATGGGAAGACGGTCTTCCAGGGCGTGGGAGATGTGAGCGGCGGGGCGAAAATTACCGCGATTTCAATTGATTCCGTAACTTTTGACGTCGGCGGCAAGGCAATTGTTTACCAGGTTGAAAAGCCGCCGGCGCCGGCAGCGCCGCCGCCGAGCGCGGCGCCAGCCACGGTCATTCCCGCGGAGGAGCAATGAAATCCTCGCGCGGCGCGATCCTGATGGCCGGTCCCGGCGAATGGCGAATCGGCGCGTGGACAACCAGCGGCGTCGCCTGGACGGACACCGGCATTTCATCGCACGCCACCGCCGCCGAGATCAGCGAAAAACTTCCCGCCGCCATGGACCGCGCCGGCTGTCGCGGTCGGCCCGTGGTATTGGCCCTGCCATCGGACGCGTGTCTGGCCGCATCCATCGCCACGGCGGCGCTGCCGCGCAAGGACCGGCGGCGGGCCATGGAATATCGGCTCGAGGGCAAGCTGCCGCTGGCGATTGAAGAGGTGTCATCCGACTTCGTCGTCCATAACGGACAGGCCCTGGGGGTTTGCGTACGCGCTGATTTTGTAGGCTCATCCGTGGCGACGATTCGCCAATGCGGGGTTCGCCTCGAGGCGGTCTGCCCGGCGGCGATATTGGGATTTCAGGCAGGCGAACATGGCACGGAATCGCCCGATTTGATCGTCTGGCAGGATGGGGCGATGGCCGATGTGTTCCTGCTCGATGGCGGCGAATTGGTGCAATGGCATTGGGTTCCCGCCACGACGGCGGATGTCAGCTTGATTGTGGCGTCACATGCCGCGCGGCGCGGACGGGATCTTCGCGTCGAACTGCGTGGGGCAACACATGATTTGACGCGGGAAATTGGGCGTCTGGCGAATGTACATTCAGCCACTTCCGACGCGACGGCGATGCACGACGCCGCCCTGCAAACCGCCCGGCGCGTGGTCTCTCATGAATCAGAGCCGCTGGTGAATTTCGCGCACGATTCCAACGGCGGCGCCGAATTGCGCAAGCCGCTAACAGCGTTACTCGTCGCATCTCTTTTCCTCTCTCTCGCCGTGATCGGCTCCATGATCTGGCGTGCCCAGCGATATGCCGCCGTCGCCGACGGGTTTGACCAGCAGGAGCAGGCGCTGTTCCAGCAGCTTTTCCCCAATGAGGCGGTGCCGGTGGGTGTGCATTCGCGCCTGCAAAGCTACGCCGGCGATCTTCAGCCCCAGGCGTCGGCTAAACGATCGGCGTTGATCGCCCTGTACCATTTCCTGGCCAATCTCCCGGCGACGGTGCATTTTCAACTGGATGAAATGCAGTTCGACGCCGGCCAGGCGACGGTGCATGGCCGCACCGATTCACTGGCGCACGCGGATCAAATCGCGGCCGCGCTTCGGAAGTCGTCCACATTAAATGTTGACGATCCGCAGACCCAGCAGCTTGGCGACGGCGGCGTCGGGTTCACCATCACCGCCAGGGAAAGGGGCCGGCCATGAAGGACAATCAAAGACCGGCGGTCTTCGTTTCTGTGGTCGGGCTGGCCGTGATCTTCTGCGCCGCATGGGCTTGGGAGTATTTGGATGACCAGCGATCCGCCGCCGCGGCCGCCGCCGTGGAATTGGCGGATTGCCGCGATCTGGGCCGCCGCATCGTGGCATCGCGCCTGAACGCCGTCACGACGGCGCGTCCCGCTGATCTGACGACCGCGATCTCGACGGCGGCCATGAGTTCGGGATTGGCTCCGGAAAGTCTGGATCACATTGATCCGAGCTCCGCGCGCCGCGCCGCCGACGGCTCCGGCAGCGAAAAACAAATCGACCTGTCCATTCGCCAGGGGACGTTGGGGCAGATCGTCACATTTGCGCACGCGCTTTCGGTCGCGCCGTTGAGCCTTTGCGTCGAGCGATTACGGCTGACGCCCTCGCCGTCGGATGGCGGTGGCTGGGGCGCCGAGATGACGCTCACTTGTCCGGATACGGACGATCGGGGAAGGTAAGGCTGATGTGCCGCCCTATCCTATTGCTTCTGATGGCCGCTCCCCTCGCCGGGTGCGCCGCGGCGGCGCATGATCCGCCTACCCAGCCGTCGGCGGACTACCAGACCATCGACAAGGACACACCGCACGACACTGACACTGCGACCCGGCAAAATGAGCAGGCCCTGGCCCAATATGAGAAGGGCGACCTGACGGCGGCCGAGCAATCGGCGCGAGCGGCGCTGACCGCGGACATCACCTTCGGGCCGGCGCATAACACCTTGGGGATGATTTACTTCCGCCAATCAGAGCTTTACCTCGCCGCATGGGAGTTTCAATACGCCATCAAGCTCATGCCGCGACAGGCGGAGGCGCATGGCAACCTGGGGCTGGTCTATGAGACGGCCGGCAAATGGGATCAGGCCGTTGAGGCTTATGAGGATGCCCTCAAGTTGGCGCCCGACGATGAGGAGATCATCGGCAATCTCGCGCGCGACCACCTGCGGCGCGGAGATAGGGGCGATGATGTTCGGCAGCTTCTGGAAAGAGTTGCCGGTCACGACGACCGTCCGGAGTGGCGGCTTTGGGCGAGGGAACAACTTGCGCGGCTGCAAAGCCCGGCGACTGAGCCTGGAGCGCCTTGACTACATCTGCTTGTTCGCGTGGCTGCAAGCTGCTGAAAATCCTGAGTGTTCAGAGAAATCCAAGTAGTTGGATTTTTTCGTATGTTCGGGTAAATACCCACTGGGAACTCTGGGGTCCGCCAAAAAATGGGAGCCGTATGAAGTCGGTTTTGCGACGTCTTGCCGTGGGTGGTCTGGCGCTATCGGCGCTGTTTGCGTTCGTTCCGCAGGTTCGGGCCGCTGATCACGGCGATGCGCCGCTGGTCTCGCAGGACCAGGGGGCCGACATCGGCGACTGCTACCTGTTCCTTGACCCGAACGACAATTCAAAAATCGTGATGGCATTCGATGTACATGGCTTCATTGTGCCGGGCGAGAACGCCAATTTCGGCAACTTTGATTCCACGATCCGCTTTCGGTTCAATATCTCCAACACCAATGTCCCGGCGCCGGATATGTCGATCGACGTGACGTTTTCGCCGCTGGTGAACAAGTCCGTGGGGCAGATCGCAACGGTGCGTTTCTCAACCGGACAAACCTTCCAGGCCCCGGCCACGCCCTCCGACAGCGCATCGGAAACCGAGCCGACGCGAATCGTGACTACCGATCCGGCCACCGGAGTTTCGTTTTTCGCCGGTTTGACCGATGACCCGTTCTTCTTTGACGTTCCCGCCTTCGATCAGTTCCTGAACTCGGTCAACGCCGGAGCGCCCAATCCCGCCGTGTTTAATCGAGGGCGTGATTCATTCGCGGGCTACAACATCAACATGATTGCCATGGACGTGCCCCTGAGCCTGGTTCGCGGCGCGGGCAATAACACGAAGATCGGGCTTTTCGTCCAGACGCAACGGCGGGCAACGACGGTTCTGCCTCCCACAACCCAGCCATTGCCGACAAACGCATCCGCGAACGGCACGAAAGATTCCAGCTTTGAGACCCTCAGCGGCAATTTTGTAACGTTGGACCGACTGGGCATTCCGGCAGTCAACATTGTCTTCATTCCGCTGAACTTAAAGGACGAATATAACCGATCGACGCCGCTCGACGACGCGGCGGGCAAGTTCGCGCCGTATATCATCGCCACCGCACAGCATCTGGGCGTGGATCAGACCCACATCGGCGTTCTTGCCAGCCTGGCGGTGAGTAACGGCGATTACCTGCGCCTCGATACGACCATCGCCAACACCGGTCCAGGAGGCGGGAACAATGCGGCCGCAGCGTTTCCAAACGGCCGACGCCCGCAGGATGACGTAATCACCACTCTTCTGACGGTCATCAATAATGGCGCCCCCCTGAGCGACAATGTTCCGGCCAACGACGTGCCTTTCAAGAATATATTCCCATTCTACGCCAAGCCGCATCAGCCCCTGCCGGCAGGAGCAACGGATGATACGAAGAATTAATGCCGGCGCAGAGGTAACGAGTCGTGCATATTCCTGACGGCTTTCTCGACGCGAAGACGGCTATCGCGACCGGTATGCTTTCCGCCGCCGCAGTGGGTATGTCGCTGTGGCACACCCATCGGAGCCTGCCGCGCCGCAAGGTGCCCCTCATGGGGCTTTCCGCGGCCTTCATCTTTTCGGCGCAGATGCTGAATTTCCCCGTGGCCGGCGGAACCTCCGGTCACCTCGTCGGCGGCGTCCTCGCCTCCGTCCTTCTCGGGCCAAGCGCGGCGGTGCTGGTGCTGACCAGCGTCTTAACTGTGCAATGCTTTTTGTTCGCCGACGGCGGATTGACGGCGCTGGGGGCGAATATCTTTAACATGGGCGTCATCAGTTCGGTGGGAGGTTACTACCTCTACCGGGCAGTCTGGCGGATGATGCCCGGCCGGCGCGGGCAGATCACGGCCATCGCTTTTGCATCCTGGGTGGCCACCGTGGTGGCGGCCGTGGTGTGCGCTGGCGAAATATCCCTGTCCGGCCACGTCGCCTGGTCGGTGGCGTTCCCCGCGATGACGTTTGTGCACATGCTCATCGGCGTCGGCGAGGCGATTCTGACCTGTCTGGTCATTGTCGCCATCGGCCAATCCCGGCCTGATCTGCTGGAATCGGAGCCGACGGCGGCTGCGCCGAATGGTTACCCGGAGTTATTGGTGTATGGTGCCCTTATCGCCGCCGGGCTGGCGCTGTTCATTTCGCCTTTTGCCTCCAAATGGCCTGATGGTTTGGACCACGTCGCCATGCAGCTTGGCTTCGCTGGGCACGAGGTCAAAACGCGAATCGTGCCCGCGCCAATTGCTGATTATCGCATGCCCGGCGTGAGCAGCGCGTCGGTCGCCACTTCCCTGGCCGGCGTGGTTGGGTCGGCGGTGGCGTTTGGGCTGGGCCTGTTGCTGGCTCGCATTCTTGTGCGCGGCGAGGCTTCCGGCGCGGCGGCGGTGTATGATCCGCCCCGTAAATGAATTTTCACCACCACGGCTTTCTCGTTGACTACAGCTCCCTGGATTCCCCCGTGCATCGGCTCGCGGCGGGCGTCAAGATGTTCATTGCCGCGGCCGTCGTGGTAACGGTCGCCGTGTTTCCGCTTCACGCATTGATGGATTTGGGAATCGCCGTGGGCCTGATTGGAATCGCCGCGGCGAGCCGAATCCCGCCGTTTTTTCTCATCAAGCGCATCGCCATGATCGAGCCGATTGTTCTGGGTGTGGCCGTCCTGGCGCTCTTTCAACCCGGCGGCGGGGCGATCTTCGCCGCCATGGCTATTCGCAGTTCGCTGTGCGTGGCCACGATGGTCTTGCTGGCCAATACGACTCCCTTCCCCGAATTGCTGGCGGTGCTGCGCCGCATGCGCATGCCGGCGCTTTTGGTGACGACCATCGCGCTCATGCACCGCTATTTGTTTGTCTTGGGCGATGAGGCCATGCGCATGCGCCGGGCGCGGGCCAGCCGGACCTTTACGGCCGGGCGCGGGCACGCGTTAAAGTCCGTTGCTTCGGTGATCGGCCGCCTGTTTGTGCGGGCCCACGACCGGTCCGAGCGGATTTACGCCGCCATGTGCGCCCGGGGGTGGAAATGAACCCGGCCACTCCTCCGCCGGCCATTGAGGTCGTCGGCCTGCATTTCCACTACGACACCAGCGACGGCCAGATTCACGATATCCGCTTCACCGTCGCCGCCGGGCAATGCGCGGCGCTGGTCGGCCCCAACGGCGCGGGAAAATCCACCATACTCCTCCATTGCAATGGCATCTTGCCCGAACGATTTGACGGAATGCCGACAACCGTCTTTGTGCATGGCCAGCCCGTCGGCCCGCGCACGCTTGATAAGGTGCGCCGCGAGGTTGGCCTGCTCTTTCAGGACCCCGACGACCAGCTATTTTGTCCCACGGTCTTTGAAGATGTCGCCTTTGGGCCGGCCCAACTCGGCCTGGAAAAGTCCCAGATCGCCGGCCGAGTCGCTGAATCGCTGGCGGCGGTGGGTCTGAGCGGCTTTGAAAAGCGGTCGCCCCATCGCCTCAGCGGCGGCGAAAAACGGCGCGTCTGCTTGGCGGGCGTGCTCGCTTGCAGGCCAACCGTCCTGGCGCTCGATGAGCCGACCAACGGTCTGGACCCGCGCGGGCGGCGGGAACTAATCGCTCTCTTGCGCGAACTGCCGGCCACAAAACTCATCGCCACTCACGACCTCGATATGGTCGCTCAGATATGCTCGCATGTCATATTACTCGATGAGGGGGGAGTCGTCGCGCAGGGACCGGCCGCCGAAATCCTCGGAGATGAGCGGCTGATGCTCGATCACGGCCTGGAGATGCCCACCGCGCTGAGGAGAGCCTGAACGGCGATTCCCAGCCCAATCAGCGACACTAACGCCGAGGAAACGAGTGGCAAGCGCCGCGCAAACGCCGTCGAACTCCGCCATTGAAATCGTGTGAGGAATTGCCGGGCATGCACGGCGGCCATCCCCAGGCTGACCAGCACCGTTGCCAGCCCGATGCTGAACGCGACGATCAGGACCAATCCCAATTCCGTTCGCCCCAGGGCAATCGCCCCCAGCAGCACGAGCAACGCCGACGGGCAGGGAACCATGCCGCCGCTGACGCCCATGGCCACCAGGTTGCCCAGTGATATCCGCTGCGGCAGGGCATGCGTGTGGCCGCCGCGCATTGGGTCGTGAATTTCCGCCGCTTGGCGATCGCCGCGCAAGGCCGACGTGCGCAGGACAAACTGCTGCACGCCCACGATGAAAATCATCATGCCCGACGAAAAGGTGAGCCACGGGTACAGCCGTTCCGGCACGACGTATTTCGATAACATCAGGACGACGATCCCCAGCAGGAAAATCCCCGCGACGTGCGTCGCCGTGACCACGCCGCCAAGCAGGAGCGCGTGTCGTGCCGTGCCGCGCGAGCCGACCAGGTACGCCGCCACCACCGTCTTCCCATGCCCCGGCGACATGGCGTGAAACGCTCCTAGGCCAAATGACACTCCCAGAGCGACGATAAAGAAACCCACGGAGAATCGCGGCGTCAGGATCAGTTGTGTGAAGCGATCCCGGGGTGTCGAGGATGCGGTGGTTGCCGCCGATGTTGGAGCCGACGGAACCGCGTCCGATGGAAAATCCCCCGGCTCCAGCACGATTCGCGCGGTGGTCACCTGCGGCGGGGCGAGGATCAGATCAACTGGGTAATTGAGCAATCCGTCGCTGACATCGCGGGCCGGCACATCTGACTCGTCAATTTTCCACCCGCCGCGAGCCGACGCGATCACCTCGCGCCAGCCGGTGCGGGTGGGAAAGTTCACATCCGAATACTCCACCACCAGCCGGCTCGCGGCGCGGTCCAGCGGCACGCGATATTCCAGCATCACCAGCAATATCGGCAGCCCCGCGGCGCCGGGGCGGATGCTCAAGTCGGCTTGGTTCACCGACAACGGAATGCTGCGCCCATTGATGCGCACTGACAACCCGGCCGTGAGCGCTGCTCCCTTGCGCGCCAAATACGCGGACTTTTCCGCCGCGGAAATCTGACCGTCGCCGTTGGCGTCCAGCGAGCGCATCTCCTCGACGGTCGGTAGCTCTGCGATATCCATGTGATAGACCAGCCGCAATTCGTCGCCCCCGGGCAAGAGCGCCGCATAGTGATTGATGGAAAAATTTCCCATCGGGTGCGCCGCCGCCGGGCGCGCGGCAATCGCGCAGAGCAATGAGGCGAACAGAATGAGCATGCAACGATTCATGGTGACAATTCGCTCAATACTTCCTTTGTCTCAGGCGCATGGCGGACGTCAAAATAGGGATTGATCTCCAGCGCTCTCTGCAACAGGGCGATCGCCTGCTGAGTGTGGCCGCGCTTTCTCTCGATCATCCCGGCATGAAAATAAAGAATCGCGTCGTGCGTCCCCAACCGCCGCGCTTGCACGCTGGCGGCGGCCGCCTCGTCGTACTGCTGATTCTTATAGAGAGCCCAGGCGAGGGCATCCATGGTCTTGATGTCCTTGCGGTCGGAGGCCTCCTGCCGGGCCAGCTTCAGCGCCTCATCGAGCTTGATATCGTGATCCGCGTAGTACTGCACCAGCAGCCACCCCGGCCGGACGTGGCTGGCCCGCAGAATTTTTTCGATTGCGTCCATCATGGCAGACAGCCCGATCGTGTCGGCGGTTCGATGCTCATGGAGCAGCAAATCCATGAGGCCGACCATCGTCTCCTGGTAGGGTGCGACATCCAACGCCTGACGGTAAAGCGCTTCGGCCTCGTCGAATTTGCCCTGCCCCACGCGCACGCGCGCCAGCCCCGCCAGCGCCAAATGGTAGGAAGGGAATGCTTTCAGCGCCGCGGAATAGTCCGCCCCCGCCTGTTCCAGCTTGCCGTTGTTGAAATAGAAATTCCCTCGCTGCATCAGCGCCCATGCGTAATGTTCGGGATGATCGGATCGTGACGCCTCGACGGCGTCGGTCATCACGGCAATTGCCCCGTCGGGGTTGCCCAAAAGCTCGCGTAGTCGCGCCACGCGGGAAAGCGCCGCCGAATCCGGCTGGTAATCCACCATCTGGTCGTACTCACGCTGCGCCCCGTCGTAATCGCCCAGTTCCAGCAGCGCGTCGCCGAGCGTTCCGTAATTCCAGGAGTCGCCGGGAATCGCCGCCTGCGCCCGGCGCGCCGCGGCGGCGCCCTCGTCAAAGCGGTGCTGGGCGTTGTAAATCCAGGGAATGACCTGCATCGCGCCGTAAAGATTGGGGTGAAGGTCCAGCGCTTTCAGGCACGCCGCCTCGGCTCGCAGAAGATATCCCGCGTCGGCCGTCTCGCGGGCTTTCTGCATGTAGACCACGGATAATTCAACGTACGGATCTGGGTCGTTGGGGGT
>JBEKYH010000100.1:0-12382 GCA_049511115.1 Tepidisphaeraceae bacterium
AGCTGCCGGGGCGGTCGCGAAGGTACGCAATTGTCGTGTACCCGACGGAATCGCATTGGCAGTTTACCGCGAGGTATGGGATGACCACTGGTAGCCCAGCAATTGATCTCTTCAATGAAATCATTCTTGCTTTATTGGAACAATTTGAGCGAGCGGCGTTTCCAGACGGTGGGCTGGAAGACTGCGAAGGCGAAGCCGGACGGGTGTATAATGAGGAGCTTAAGAGGCCGTATGTGTGCGAATTAATTGCCGATGTCGTATCCGGCAGGTGGAAGCTCGGCACGTCCCAAGAAGAAATATCCGAGCGTTTGGGCATTTTCGCAGACCGGGGCTGGGTAAGTCGCGCGTTGCATCAAGGTGGTCCGTTGTCGCTCGACATCTACATGCGGCTGCGGTGCTGCCCGACGCGACCGGTTGACTGGGAGCCCGATATCGACGAACTGAAGGCGGACATGGACCGCAGTGCGTTTATTGGCGTCGCGAGGTTTTTCGCAGCACGGATCACGGACCGTCCGACATTATCGCCGCAACGGCTTAACGAGTTGAATTACGAGTTGATATGCGAGATGTTCGGTAGCTTGTCAACTTGGCTGCCTGGACACGTTCGCCACGATGAGGAGATGGCAAGGCAGATTGTCGGACGTGTGTGCAGCGATAACCGGCGGAATGTGAATCCGTCTTGGCAGGTGGGTTCAAAGCGGCGGCAGATTGAAGCGGAAATGAAGCGATTGACCTCGGATCAGGTTGCGGCGTTTGACCACCTGAGCCAATTGCAGCGCGATTGGTTTGATGTATTTGTGGCAGCGCATCGCGTGATTCTCGATTTGAAAGGCAGTGAATGATGAGCATGACCGCTGCCCAAATACTGATGATTCTGCAAGGTGATGCGCCAGCGGAACTAAAAGAAAGGTTTCTACAAGAAGCTGACGACCCGCAAAGCCATGTGCGGGCTACGTTGATCGCGGTGGAAAAGTGGGCGAAGGCGGAACTAAATACAAATTGTCCATCGCCGGATATTGCCGACGACGGCGGCCAATCTGCGATTCCAATTCCCACATACCGCGTTGTTCGGAAGGCTGCACTTTGGGACGATGAGGAGAAGCAAGCGACGCCAGCCGATTTGGTGGATTACATTCGCGGCTTAGCTAAGCCCGAGGCGATTGAATTGGTTAAGAAGGCATTAACAGATCCCGCGTCCAAATTGTCGGAAATTCTCAACCGCATGACAGAAAAAGAGAAATAGCAGCTTTCGGCCTATTGAAAAGAGTTAAGGCGCTAACAAACGCGTTGACATTTCGGCGACGGTATGGCTTCCTTAAGGAGTATTCATTCCAAATCGTTGCCGAATCCGATGTCCGATCCCATCAAAGATGATGCCAACCAGCCGTCCCTTACAGCCAAGGATGTCGCCGATTACCTTGGAGGTAAAGCTACGACGGAACAGACTCGCCTAATCCGGGAGGCGATGGATGATCCAAATTCGCAGCTTCATGAATGGTTAAAGGGCGTTGAGGGTTGGGCAAGATCATCCCTTTCGAGTGGGAAGCCTGACAGGTTGGGTGTCCGCAACTCCCCTGCAATAGAAAATCTAACCGCATTGCTTCATTTCATCCAGGCAAAACGGACCGAGAGAATTCTGACTGACGACGATTTCTCATACATCGTCGCAAAAGCGGAAATTCCTAATTTTAACGACCTTCCGCGTACATCAGGACAAGCTATCGTCGTTGCCTCGCGAGTCACCAGCGCACTCCTAGATTTGCACCCGGAACTTGCTGAAGAAGTTGCCAAATTCGGGCAGTCGCGTTCCGTCTGATCAAATCAACTCAATAATTCTCATCGCTGTGGCCGCGAGCCACAGGGCACGCCCATTCCGTATGTGACAATCCCCTCATCGATCCATCGTGATCGAAAAGGAGATTTCAGCGATGTCACAAAACATCCTTCATGCTGCGGTCAAAGGCGATATGGCATTGGCCATAGCTGGCACTCGACCGGCGACAGAATTGATGACGGAGGTTCCGTTCGTTGGGTTTAATCCCGACGGCTCCGGCATGTCCGGCCATGAAGGCAGCATTTACCAAGACCTGGCTTGCCATCAGCGGGCGGAGACTTGGTTCGGCAAGGATTTGAGCGTCAACCTTCAGAGTTGGGCCGTGCGATTTATCGTGGAGTTTAATCTCGACGTTTGCGAAGTCGCCCTGCGGATCGACGCGCTGCCGTGCTCGCGGTTTGGTCACTTCCGCGTCGGTCACAATGGATTTGGTTTGAAGGGCGAAATCGCGCTCAACAGCCGCTACCTCAGCAATCGTCCATTCTGGCAAGTGTTGGGGACGCTGCTGCATGAATTGCTGCACGCTTGGCAACATGCGCACGGAAATCCAAGCCGACGGGATCATCACAACGACGAGTTCCGGCGCAAGGCGCATGAGTGCGGGCTGAACATTGATAAGCGCGGTGTCACTGGCTACTCGGCCAATAGTCGATTCAAAGACCTGCTGCGTGAAAACGGTGTCGCGGTTCCCGACGGCGAGTATGTGCCGATGGGGGAGCGGCTGCGGGGAAATTCCAAACTGAAAAAGTGGTCATGCGGCTGCACGAATGTTCGCTGCGGCGTCGGCGATTTTCGCGCCCAGTGCCTCAAGTGCGGGAAGGTGTTCCAAGCGGTGAATTGATGGTTCCGTTTCTGAATGAGCGGTTGTCCGCGTTCTGACGGATTTCGGATGGCGAGGTGTTTTATGACGCAAGAACAAATCCAATATCTGCCGCTTGAGCGGATCGCAGTTGCTCCCCAGGTGCGCGAGCATTTCAACGAAGAGTCGTTGCTCGGCTTGGCCCAAAGCCTGCGTGAAGTCGGGTTGCAACAGCCGATTCGGGTCCGGCGCGACGGCGATAAGTTTGTGGTCGTTGACGGCGAGCGGCGTCTGCGTGCTGCTCGCAAGGCCGGGTTTGCGACGGTTGCCGTCATCATTGAAGAGAAGGAACTGTGCAGCGCCGAAGTCATTCTTCGCCAGCTTGTCGCCAACTGCCAACGGGATGACCTGGGACCGTTGGAGGCAGCGCGGGCTATCGACCTGCTGATGAAACAATCGCAATGGTCGGCGACGGAAACCGCTTCCAAACTTGGCCTGTCCAATGCGGCCATAACACGGGCTTTGTCGCTGCTGTCATTGCCGGAAGCGATTCGCCAGCACGTCGAAAGGGGCGAGATTCGGCCAAGCGCGGCGTGTCAATTGGCCAGTGTTGAGGATGCTGAGAAACAAGCAAGCCTGACTCGGCAACTGGTTGACGGAACACTGACGCGCGACGCGCTAGTCGGAAAACTAAGAGCGGAGCGACATCAATCTGAGGCGCGCACAAGCACGCGGCCAACGCGGGCCAGCGCCAAACTGAATGGCGGTCGGTCGATAACGATCATCGCGCCCGCGCTCACCCTGGAAACACTCATTGAGACCCTCGAAGGCGTTCTCAATCGTGCAAGGCATGTGCGCTCCAAGGGCACCTCTCTCAAAGAGTTCATCAAATTACTAAGGGGGCACAACTTTTCCTGGACGGTGACACCATGAAACTTAATCGTGATGCGCAAATGCGATTGCACGGGGCAATCGCCGCCATCGTGCATTTCCTGCTGATCCGAATAGTCGGCGAAACCATGGCATCCGGCGTGATGAAGATGGCGCGAGCCTGGGCGAGGCTGACCAAGGACAAACAGAATTCGACCAATGATTGACGAACGGGGCGATTGTTCGCCCAAGGACGCAAGCCATGTGGCCATTCCAAAAAAAGCAAAGTACGCCACCGGCCATTGTGCCGCTTGAGCCATGGAATCTTTCGACGCCGTTGCTGTGGTTTTCGTCAAACGACAATTGGAATATTTCCAATGCCATCGAGGGCACGCTCGTACTCGGTGCCACCGGCAGCGGCAAAACCAGCGGTAGCGGACGGGAACTGGCCCTGGCACTGCTTTACGAAGGATTCGGCGGCTTGGTGCTGACGGCGAAGAGCGACGAACGCGCGTTGTGGGAGTCCTACTGCCGCGAAGCCGGTAGGCTAAATGACCTGTTGGTGTTCGGTCCAGCGGAATCGTTGCGATTTAATTTCCTCGATTTTGAATTGCAGCGTAAAGGCGTCGGCGCCGGGCTGACCGAGAACATCGTCAACCTCTTTTCCACAGTGCTTGAAATCGCCGAGCGTAATTCCGGCAAGGGTGGCCGCGAAGATGAGGGCTATTGGCGACGCGCCAATCGGCAGCTTTGCCGGAATCTGGTTGATCTGCTCGTTCTGGCCAGGGGCCGAATCAGCGTCCCGGACCTTTATCGCCTGGTGATAACGGCACCGATTTCGATGGATCAAATTCGCTCGGTTGAGTGGAAGGAAAAATCCTTCCTGTTTCGATGCCTCGCGGAAGCGGACAAGCAGCCGAAAACGCCGCAACGACTTCGGGACTTTGAGATTGTCGCCGATTATTTTCTCCTGGAGTATCCAACCTTGAGCGACAAGACGCGCAGCGTCATTGTGTCCACCTTCACGTCAATGGTGGACGTGCTTAATCGCGGCATTCTGCGCGAGCTTTTTTGCACGGATACAAACGTGACGCCGGAGGTCTGTCAGGGCGGTGAGATTATTCTTATCGACCTGGCGGTGAAAGAATTTGCCGAGATCGGGCAGTTCGCCCAGGTGCTTTGGAAGTATGCGTTTCAGCGGAGCATAGAGCGCCGCGACGTGACGACAAGCCCACGGCCTGTCTTTTTGTGGGCCGATGAGGCGCAGCACTTTGTCACCAGCTATGACTCGATGTTCCAGACGACTTGCCGGTCGGCGCGGGTGGCGACGGTGCTGCTCAGTCAGAACGTCAGCAATTTCTACGCCGCGTTCGGCGGCAATGAAAGAGGAAAGGCCGAAGCGGATAGTCTCTTTGGCAACCTGAATACGAAGATATTTCACGCCAACGGCGACCCGGTAACGAACCAGTGGGCATCGACGTTGATCGGTCGCACACGGCAGTTCTTCGTCAACGCCAGTAGCAGCAATCAAGGGGCGGATTGGATGTCGGCAATATCGGGTTTCGGGGAAACGCCGCAGACCAGCTCCGGCGTAAGTGAAAGTTACGAATTTGATGTCCAGCCAAGTGCCTTTACCAGCCTCCGCACCGGCGGGCCCGCGCATTATGGGACTGTCGATTCCATCGTGTTTCAAAACGGCAAGGTGTTCAAAGCGTCGGGCAAAAATTGGCTGCCCACGTCGTTTCGGCAAAAGCGGCAGTGACGGTTGAGTGATTTCAAACGGCGTACATGCCGTCGGCAGACAGACTGCGCGCTCATTGGGCCATGTTTTGGAGTTCAGTTATGCAACAGAATCAAAAACCAAATTCATCGGGACAGCCCGACTCCGGCGCGAATTGGCCGGGCGTGTTCATGGAGGCGCTGGCGTTCAGCGTGGCCGTCTTTCTCCGGCGGCGCTTCGGGGATCGCTATGTCGGCGTGCATGGAGCAATCGCCGCCGGATTGATTCTGTTCATCGCCGCATCGTGCCGGGACTCCGACGCGCCGCCGATGTTCATTTTTCTGGCGGCTTATCTTTGCATGTGCGCCCGCGCTCGAGCGGGTGTCCTGCGTCGCCGGTTACAAGGACTGAGTACGAGCCATTCGCGCTATAACGGGTGGCCCCGCGTGATGCGGTTCTTCCCGCATTGGAATGAGGTCAGCGTCAAACGATTTGTGGAACCGGGGATGGCATTCGTCGCCGCCATCCTGGCCTACGTCATTAGTGTGCCGTTGGGTTTGTACCTGATGGTTGCGGCGATGTCATTGTTCGTTACGTCGCAAATGATCGAACTGCGTAACCGCAAATTAGCCCTCGATATGCACGATGCCGTCATCGAAGCCCAGGAACGGGCGGAGCGTTTCCGCTCGTTTCGTGGTGAGCGCTGATGACGGCGGAAAGGAGTTCTATGGCTCGTGATTCTCCGGCTCCCAAGATCGGTTCCGGCCACGCCGAAGCGATGTTTCGGCAAGGCCTCAGTGAGCTTCGGGGTGCGCTCTACCCCGACTCAAACGTGGCGCAACCCGCGCAGTACGGTTTGTACGGTACGCGGACGCCTGGCGAGGTCGCGGACTCGCGAAAAGAAAGCGCCCGCGACATGAACGAAGAACCCAAGTCGGTCCTTGAGGACCGGCTGGAAATGATCGGACCGCCCCGCGAAGAACCGGGGCGCGACGATAAAACCCTCGACAAGGAGTAACCATGTTCTCTGCAATTTTTTTCATGGCGGCAGGTGTTGGCATCTACAAGATGGCCACTCGCGTAAAGCAGAATCCCGGGCCAGTGATCGACCTGGGCCGGGCCATCAAGAACCTCCTGCACAAATAGGCTGGTGGTTCGGGATGCAAGGTTTCGGCGGGGTCGGCGAGCGAGCGCCGCCCCGCCGATTTTCTTTTTTAATCAAGAATTATTTTTCTACCTCTGCCATGCGTCGATCCGAAGTCCATCGTGACCCCAAGACCCCCGCGCGGACCCGCGCGGTGGCATTGCCGCCCGGCACTCCTCCCTGGATCACGATGGAACTCATCCGCGACACCATTGAAGTTTGGTCACCATTTTACAAATCTCCGATTTCACTTGACGAGGCTGTTACAATTCTCCGTGGCGTCGGCCAGTTATTCGATTGTCTCTCGCGGAGATAAACATGAAACGCTTCGTTGCCTTGGCTCGGGTTAGCAGTCGGGAACAAGAACGGGAAGGCTTCTCGTTGGCGGTGCAAGAAGACGCCCTGCGGCGATATGCAACCTCCGCCGGTGGCGACATCCTCAAGTTCTTTCGCATTGCGGAAACCGCCTCCAAAACCGATGAACGCAAGACGTTCAAGGAACTGGTCGCCTTTGCCAAACAGCACGCGGCAGAAATCGACGGGCTGCTGTTCTACAAAGTGGATCGTGCGGCCCGCAATCTTTACGACTATGTTGAGCTTGAACGGTTGGAGTCGGAACACGGCGTCCCGTTCATCTCCGTATCGCAACCGACCGACAGCAATCCCGCTGGCCGCATGATGCGGCGGACGCTAGCCAATATGGCCAGCTTCTACACTGAGCAGCAGTCCGTGGACGTGCGAGAAGGCCATGCCCGCCGCGTGCAGGAGGGCTGGTTCGTCAACAGACCGCCTTACGGCTACCGCAATATCCGCGTCGATGGCCGAGGCATCATTGAGATTGATCCCAACCCCGCTGCCAATGTGCGGCTGATGTTCCAACTATTCGCCTATGAACCGTTGACGCTGGATGGCCTTGTCAGTCGGCTGCACGCCGAAGGATTGGTCTTCCGAGGCGGTATGCCGAAATTCCCCCGGAGTTCGGTTTACACCATTCTCCAAGATCGCGCTTACATCGGAGAAATCCATTATCAAGGTCAATGGTATCCGGGTAAGCACGAGCCGCTGGTTGACCGCACGACCTGGGATCGCGTTCAAGTCCTGTTGGGCGGCAAGTCTTACAGGTCTCACGAATTGACGTATGCAGGCAGCTTGGTTCGCTGTGCTCACTGCGGCAATTTGGTCACGGGCGAGCAAGTGACGAAAAAGTCCTCTGGTAAGCTGTACGTTTACTACCGCTGCACGATGTACAACAAGAACGATCATCCGCGTACTCGCGTGACCGAGCAGCAACTCGATGAGCAAGTGCTGGCGGTGTTCAAGTCGATTCAACAGCCGGAACAAGTGCGGGATTGGTTCAGCCAAGCCTTGCGGGAATGGTCCAAGGGTGAGCGTGGTCAATCGCAGGTGCAGACACAAAACCTTCAACGCGAACTAACGCAACTGAGGCAGCAACAGGATCGGCTTTTGAACCTGCGATTACTCGAAGAAATCAGCACCGATACGTTCGCGGCCAAAGGTACGGAACTGCGTGACCGCATTGCGAATCTGACGCTGCAACTTGAAGCGGCAGACCGTGACCGGGGCGAGCAAGCCGAAATTGCCATCAAAAGTTTTGAACTCTCACAATCTCTTGTGGAGAAATGGCTTGTGGCCGATTACGCCGCCAAGCGTCAACTGCTTGAAATTGTGTTTTTGAACTTCAAGCTGGATGACGTAACTCTTTGCTATGAAATGAGAAAGCCCTTTGACGTTCTCGCCAAAGGGCTGCTTGTCTCATCGCATCGGGGTGACAGGATTTGAACCGCCCTTTCGTCGCCATTTCGCAATTCCTGTCCTCTTCCCCTCCCGACCGGACATTTCTACTTAGATAAGGAGGCCTCCCGCACCCATCGCCCCACATATAATCTCGCCAATTTAATGGTCATTTTTGATCCCATTTCTTGCCACCAGCCCCCCGCCCGAATACCCTGTACCCCAGTTTCAATCCCTGCTCGTGGCGGTCCTGGCGGTCGCGGAATCCTGCATGTTGTTTCAACTCACCGACATCACCAAAACCTACGGCGCTTCGCCGGCGCTGGACAATCTCTCCGTCTCCGTCCCCACCGGCGCCATCGGCCTCCTCGGCCCCAACGGGTCGGGCAAAACCACCATGATCCGCGCCCTCCTCGGCCTCATTAACGTCGATAGCGGCTCGGGCGAAATCCTCGGCCTCGACATCGCCCGCCGCCAGCTCGACATCCGCCGCGAAGTCGGCTTCGCCCCCGAAGACGAATGCCTCTTCCCCCTCGTCGACGGCGTCGGCTTTGTCTGCTACGCCGGCGAACTCGTCGGCATGTCCACCAAGGACGCCCTCCAGCGCTCCCACGAAGTTCTCGATTATGTCGGCCTGGGCGAGGCCCGCTATCGCAAAGTCGAATCCTATTCCACCGGCATGAAGCAGCGCCTAAAACTCGCCGCCGCCATCGTGCATGATCCCAAGTTATTAATCCTCGACGAACCGACCAACGGCATGGACCCCGCCGGCCGCGAAGACATCCTCCTTCTCGCCCGCGACCTGGCCCACAACAAAAACATGAGCCTCCTCTTCTCCAGCCACCTGCTGCCGGATGTGGAGGCCGTCTGCGATTACGTGGTGGTCCTCGGCGCCGGCCGACTGCTCACCCAGGGAAACATCCAGGAACTCAAAGCCGCCCAGCAGCAATGCTTTGAGGTCCGCCTCAAATCCGATTCGGCGGCATTCACGCAGCGCCTCGCCGCCCTCGGCTGCGCGTCGGAGCCGCGCGATGGCCTGCTGCTGGTGCGCCTCCCCCAGGGACAGTCGGCGCGACTGCTTTGGGAGATCGCCGCTGAGCAGAAACAGCAGATCCGCCACCTTCGCCCGCGCCGCAGCACGCTCGAAGACGTATTCCTCGAAGCCGTGGAGAAGAAGTAATGGAGAACACCTAATGCCCATCTTCGACCAAGGCTATCAACATTGGAACGGCGCCCTCACCGGCCACGCCTGGCGCTGGCTGGCGATCACGCGCCACGGCGTTCGCGCCGGCCTGAAAAACCGTCTCCTGCGCATCGTCTTGTTTGTCGCCTGGTCGCCCGCCCTGGCATTGGCCTTCATCGTAAGCATCTGGGGCCTGGCCGAGCACAAATCCGCCACCATCCAGCCCTACCTTAATTTGCTCAGCTTCCTCGATTCCCGCATCATCGCCGACCCCCGCCATTACCGCGTCGAGATCTGGACCTTCGGCTACCATTATTTCCTCTGGCTCGAACTGCGCCTCTCGCTCGTCCTCATCCTCCTCGTCGGCCCCAGCCTCATCAGCCAGGACTTGCGCTTCAATTCCCTGCCGCTTTATTTCTCGCGCCCGCTGCGCCGCATGGATTATTTCCTGGGCAAACTCGGCATCATCGTCGCCTACATGGCCATGGTGGTCATCATCCCCTCCATCGTCGCCTATATCCTGGGAATGGCTTTCAGCTTCGATATCTCCATCCTCAAAGACACCTTCCGCATCCTGGTCTCCAGCGTCCTTTATGGCCTCATCATCGCCCTCTCCGGCGGCACCCTCATCCTCGCCCTCTCGGCGCTGGCGCGCAATTCACGCTATGTCGCCCTGACGTGGATCGGCGTCTGCCTCCTCAGCAGCATCACCTCCGGCATTCTCGTCGGCGTGAAGGAGCAGCAAGACCAGCAAAAGCTCTATCGCCAACTGGAAGCCAATATGGGCTTCAACGTCCGCCCCCCACCCAATGAAACCCAGGATCAGCGCATCCGCCGATACCGCGCGCAGGCCGCCGTCCGCAATGCCCTCTTCGCCGAAGTTCGCATCGAAGAGCTCAAAGCCTCCGCCCACGATTGGCGCCCCCTGGTCTCCTACACCACCGACCTCTCGCGCCTCGGCAACGTCCTCCTCGGCACCGACGACACCTGGCGACGCCTCTACGCTGAGCTTTACCCCGAAGACACCCGTGGCCTCTTCGTCAGCACCTACCTCGGCCCGCAATTCCCCTGGTATTGGTCCGCCTACGTGCTGCTGGGACTATTTGGACTATCCGCATGTATCCTGAAACTCTCCATCAAGTCGCTGGACCGGCTCAAATAGAGCCGCCTCCGGCGGACCAACCTCGCACCACGGCTTCGCCCGCGCCAGGCGCCGCGCCGGTGGTTTTGTTTCAGGAAGTTTCCAAATGGTACGGCAACGTCATCGGCCTCAATAAACTCTCTATCAGCATCCCCGCCGGCGTCACCGGCCTCCTCGGCCCCAACGGCGCCGGCAAATCCACCCTCCTCCAACTCGCCACCGGCCAGCTTTTCCCCAGCCAGGGAATCGTCCGCCTCCTCGGCCAGCCCGTCTGGGGCAACCCCGCCCTCAACCGCTGGATCGGCCTCTGCCCCGAACAGGACGCCTTCTATGAATGGATGTGCGGCTGGGATTTCGTCTTTACCAGCGCCCGCCTCTCCGGCATGTCCCGCTCCGACGCGCGCAACGCCACCGCCCAAACCATCGATTCCGTCGGCATGACCAAAAACATGCGCCGCGCCATCGGCGGCTACTCCAAAGGCATGCGACAGCGCATCAAAATGGCCCAGGCCCTCGTCCACGATCCCCAGGTTCTTTTCCTCGACGAACCCCTGACCGGCACCGACCCCGTCGCCCGCCGCGATCTCATGGACATCATCCAGCGCATGGGCCACGATGGAAAAAGCGTCGTCGTCTCCAGCCACGTCCTGCATGAAGTGCAATCCCTCACCCCCAACATCGTCCTCCTCAACCACGGCCGCCTCGTCGCCGAAGGCAACGTCCGCGAAATCCGCGACCTCATCGACAAACACCCCCACCAGATCGTCATCGTCGCCGACAACTTCCGCGCCCTCGCCGCCCGCATGGTCGCCTGGGACGACGTCGAAGGCATCCGCATCCTGTCCGACAAGAGCGGCATCATGGTCGAAACCCGCTCCCCCGACGCCTTCTACGCCCGCCTGCCGCAGCTTTCCCTGGAGGACGGCTCCCACATCACCGAGGTCTACTCCGACGACGACAATCTCGAGGCCGTCTTCAAATACCTGGTGAACAAATGAAAAAACCGGGCACGACTAGTACCTGTCGCATCCTCCCTCTTTCCCCCTCTCCATGTACTCAGGGAGAGGGTTGGGGTGAGGGTTCTTTTTTCAGCGCACTAGGCCGACGCGTCAAACGCGAACCGCGGATCAAAAGCACCTGAGCACGAACCATGACCACCACCGCCCTCCATCCCGCATCCGTCTCCTCGCCCCCCCGCGCCGGCAGCCTCATAACCTCCCTCTGGACCCTCTACGCCCTCGCCCTTCGCCAATACCTCCACGGCAAGCGCTGGATCGTCCTCTGCGCCCTCGCCCTCCTGCCGGCTGGACTTGCCGTCCTGGTTCGCAACACCCGCGACGGCATCCCGCACACCGCCGTCGAATTCATCTTCGCCTTCATGTTCATTCCCCAGGCCCTCCTCCCGCTCGTCGCCCTCATCTACGCCTCCGGCATGATCCAGGACGAGCAGGAAGACCAGACCATCACCTACCTCCTCATCCGCCCCATCCCCAAATGGGCGTTGTATCTCACCAAACTATTGGCCACCCTCACCACCTGCATCCTCCTCACCGCCGTCTTCACTGCTCTCACCTATCTCGCCATTTACGCCGGCAGCCACGACGACGCGCAAGTGGTCATCGTCCGCTGCGTCAAAGCCATCACCGTCCACAGCCTCGCCGTCATCGCCTATAGCTGCCTCTTTGGCCTCATGGCCATCCTCTACAAACGCAGCCTCCTCCTCGGCATCGTCTACATCGCCGTCTTCGAAGGCCTCTTCGCCAACATGGCCTTCAGCATCCGCCTCATCACGGTGATCTATTACGCCCGCCTCATCGCCTATCACATCCTCCCCTTCACCTTCGACAGCGGCATGGGCACGGAAGACATCGCCTCCGAAGCCTGGCAACTGGACACCTTCAACGACCCCAATCTGACCGCCCACCCCACCCCCCTCACC
>JBEKYH010000101.1:0-12284 GCA_049511115.1 Tepidisphaeraceae bacterium
CTGGAGGCGACGCTGCTGGGCGTGGGTCTGGATGAAAAGACCTGGGAGCAATCTGTTTCCACTCTTTCCGGCGGGCAGCGGTCGCGGTTGGCATTGGCGAAGCTTTTGGTGGCGGAGCCGGATGTGCTGCTGCTGGATGAGCCGACCAATCACCTCGACTTGGCGGCGATTGAATGGCTCGAGGAGTATCTCCTGGATTTCAAGGGCGCGGCCGTCATCATTTCGCATGACCGGTATCTTCTGGATCGATTGGCCACCCGGATCGTCTGGCTCACGCAGCAGCAACTCAACAGCTATCCGGGCAATTACAGCAACTTTGTCGAACAGAAGGAACTGCACGAACTGACCCAGCAGCGGGCCTACGAGGAACAGCAGGAAGATATCGAGAAGCAGAAGGAATTCATCCGCCGCTTTGGCGCGGGGCAGCGGTCGAAGGAGGCCAAGGGGCGAGAGAAGAGGCTGAATCGCCTGCTGGAGAGCGATGAGATTGTTAAGTCCGTTGAGACACAAAAGCAAATTCGCCTGGAAATGAACACCGATCAGCGCGCCGGTGACCGCGTCCTGGCTGTGCGCCATCTCACCAAGGGATACCCCGGCAAGGTCCTGTGGAACGATCTGACGCTGGGCCTGGATCGCGGCGAGCGCGTGGGGATCATCGGGCCCAATGGGTCGGGAAAGACCACACTTCTAAAAGCGCTATTGGGCGAGGAGGCGGCGGATTCCGGCGAACTACGCTGGGGGGCGAATTTGAAGATCGGGTATTACGATCAGCGCCTGGGCGACTTTAATCCCGAGCACACGGTTTTTGACGAAGTCTCCGCCAATCGGCCGGCCAAGCCGCAGGAAGTGCGGAATCTGCTCGGGGCGTTGCTGTTTAGAGGCGATGACATTGACAAGCCTATCGGCCTGCTCTCCGGCGGCGAGCGGGCGCGGGTGCGGCTGGCGCAATTGCTGCTCGACAAGCCCAATGTGCTGCTGCTGGATGAGCCGACGAATCACCTCGATATCGCATCGTGTCAGGCGCTGGAGAATACATTGCGCGATTTCGCCGGCACGATTATCTGCGTAAGCCACGACCGGTATTTCCTGGATCAGACGGTCAATCGCATGTGGGTGTTGCAGCCGCCGAAGCTGGCGGACTTTGAGGGGAATTATTCGGCGTGGGTGGCAAAGCAGCGAGCCAACGCGCAAGCGGCCGCGACGGAGCAGCGGCAGGCGAAGGCGAAGCCGAAATCAAATCCGCCGAAAGCGGCGCCGCCGGCAAAATCTGGCGGGAAGAGATCGGATAACCCGTCGGCGCGGCCTTATGGGCGCGTGCCGATGGAGGATTTGGAGAAGGATATCGCGAAGACTGAGGCTGCTTTGGCGGCGGCGCAGGCCAGGATGGGAGAGAGCGAGGTTTACAGGGATGCCGCGAAAACAAAGGCGGCACAGGCCGAATGCGACCGGCTGGCGGCGAAATTGAAAACGATGGAGGCGGAGTATTTTGGAAGGACACAATAGCTGCGGAAATTCAAATTGAACCGCGGAGGCGCAGAGGACGCAGAGGCAGGATAGGACTGAGGACTGAGGGCCGAGGACTGAATGGCGGGCACGAAGGGAAAGAGGGTGAAAACGAATCGTTTTTCTACATTTTCTTTCTCTGCGTCCTCCGCGCCTCTAGCGAGGTACTCCTCGCGGGCGGTTAAGAGATCTTAGTCTTCCAGCAGAAACTCCGCTGCCAGGGCATCGGCGACCGACCAGGCGCGGGGGGTTAGGCGCACGCCGTTGGGGGTGGGTTCGAGGAGGTTTTCTTTCGCGTAGCGATCGAGGATGGGGGCGTATTCCTGGGCGGCGTTGATGCCGAATTTTTCTTGCAGGTCTTGGAAGCGGATGCCGCGGGTGAGGCGGAGAGAGAGCATGGCGAGTTCGCCGGCGCGGCGGCGAGGGGAGAGGTGTTCGACTTCGATGGCGGGGAGGTTGCCGGATTGGATGGTGCGTTCCCACTCGCCCAAGTGGGGCTTGTTTTTCCAGCGCCAGCCTTGGATGTGGGAGGCGGCGGATGGGCCAAGGCCGATGTAATCGCCGCCGGTCCAGTAGAGGAGATTGTGGCGGCATTCGGCCGCCGGGCGGGAATAGTTGCTGATTTCGTACTGGGAAAGTCCCGCGGCCAGGAGGCGCGCCCGAGCGATGCGAGCCATTTCCAATTCGACATCTTCTTCGACTGCCTGCACGCGGCCCAGGCGCTTGCGCACGGCGAGGGGCGTGTTGGGTTCGTAGGTCAGTGCGTAGCAGGAGAGATGCTCGGTGCCCAGGGCGATGGCGGCATCGAGCGAGCGCGACCAGGATTCGGGGGTCTGGCCGCAAAGGGCATAAATCAGATCGAGATTAAGCCGCGAGAACCCAGCCGACCGGGCGATTTCGACGCTGGCCGGCACTTCGTCGGGCTGGTGATGGCGTTCGAGCAGCGCCAGTTCAGCCCGGTCAAAACTCTGCGCTCCGAAGCTAAGGCGATTGACGCCGGAGCCGGCAAGCATGCGGCAATAGTCCAGCGTGACGGTGGCGGGGTTGGCTTCGACGGTCCACTCGTTGCATTGGGAAAAGTCGAAGATTTCGCGTAAGCCGGCAATAAGACGCCGCATTTCGTCCAAGGGGAGGAGGCTGGGGGTGCCGCCGCCGAAAAAGACGGTTTGGGGTTGAAGGTGGAGGTTGGATTGGTTTGTCCAGGACTTGGCCTCGGCGAGGAGGAGATCGACGAAGAGAGCCATCCGCTCAGGCGTTTGCCGGGTGATGCTGTAGAAATCGCAGTAGTGGCATTTGTGGAAACAGAAGGGGATGTGGACGTATAGGCCGGGGACGAGGGCGGTTGGCCAGTCCGCGCCGCGCGGCAGAACGACGGGCGATTGCGTTACACTGGACAGAATCTGCAGCATTGGGAACGCCTTCTTCGCGGTTCAAGCCGGCGCTGTCCGCATCCGCAGCATCTCGCGGCTGATCGCCTCGGCGGTCGTCAGGTGGGGATGCGACTGCTTCACCTTTTCTAAAAGCCGCTCAACGTCACCGCGCGCCAGACCCAGGCGCACGCAGACGAGGATCGCATCCTCGTCGACGGGCGAGCGCGCGGAGAGCGACGGGCCGCCGGCGGTGAAGGGGTGGGCTTTGCCGCTCAAGGAGGCGACGATCTGCTCGGCCATGCGCTGGCCGATGCCTTCGAGACTGGCCAGGCCGCGGGCGTCCTTGGCTTCGATGGCCCGGGCGATCTGGCCGATGGGGACGCTCAAGGCGCGCAGGGCTTTTTTCGGCCCGATGCCTTTGACGGTGGTGAACAGTTCGAAGAACCGTTTGTCGGCGAGGCGCAGAAAGCCGATCAGGCGCGGGGCGAGATTACCGCGCGTCTGGTCGCCTTCCAGATCGAGGATGGTGTGAAACGTGACCTGCTGGCCGACGGCGGCGGCGAGTTCGGCGCGGTCGGCGGCGGGGACGAGCAGGTCAAAGACCATTGCCCCGGCCTGGACCTGAACGCGGTCGCCGTCAACATTGCGAAGCTCACCGGTGAGAGCGCTGATCATACGTATTTTGACACCTTCTCAATCTTCACTCGGATTATTCACCGCAGAGGCGCAGAGGACGCAGAGAAAGAGACTTTTATAAAACCGATTCCGAGGAAGTTTGTGTTTTCATTTATTGGATCATCAGACGGTGTAAACGTAAGAATTGCAAATCTCCTGTAATTCTCTGAGTCCTCCGCGCCTCCGCGGTGAGATCAGGTTTTCGGTCTAGCGCGAGCGAACTCCTTTGCCGTCGAAGCGGTTGCCGCAGCATAAAGCTACCGCGAGGGCGTCGGCGACATCCGGCGGCTCCGGCGGTTTGGGGAGGTTCCAGATCGACTGGATGGCCCGCTGCATCTGCATTTTGCCGGCGTGGCCGTGGCCGGCGACGGATTGCTTGATGCGGTTGGCGGAGAACTCCTCTATCTGCGCTCCGTGCCGTTTTGCGGCCAAGAGGATAATGCCGCGGGCGTGGCCCATCAAAATGGCGGTGCGCGGATGGGCGTAATGGGCGTAAAGCTGCTCGACGGCGCAGACGGCGGGTTTGTACTCGTCCAAAAGGGCGGACAATTCGGTATCCAATTCGGCAAGGCGATCCGTCAGCGACGCTTTGACATTCAGGCGAATGACTCCGCCGTCAACGAGAATCGGGTGACGCGGCGCGTAATCGATCACGCCATAGCCAGTGAGACGCAGGCCGGGGTCAATGCCGAGAATTCGCATTGGGGGAAATCTTAGCGGAATTCGGCAAGCTCAGTCGAGCCGTTAAAAGTCTTTTCCTTTATTTTGACTTTACCGCCGATTGCAGCAGGTCCTGCCCCTTCTCGATTTCCCTTTGCTTGTCGCCATCGCCGGAATCATGGGGCGTGATCGGTATGGGCGTGGACCAGGCGAGCCATTCTTTTTTGGCATCATCATTCAGCGGAAACTCCGCTCCGTCGCGCGCGAGGTCACCGGTTTTAGAATCCTGAGTGGCGAAGGCAACTCCGCCGGAGATGAGGGCGCGAAGCGAATCGAGTTTCGCGTCGATGCCGGTGAAGATGCCGCCTTTGATTTCCGCGCCGCTTTCCATCCAGAACTGGGAGTTGGACCGGACCAGGTCGGCGTAACGGCGCTGCACGATAATCTCGACGTTCACGCGCGTCGCGTCGTCGCTGAGGCGAATCCACTGGACGACGCCGACCTGGATGCCGCGGAAATAGACGGGGGAATCGGGCTGTAAATGTTGCAGGTGGTCGGAATAGAGAATGATCTTCAGCCCGTCCTCGACGGTCACGGGGGCTTTATCCAGGCCGGTGAATTGCGTTGTCTTGTCGCCTTGGCCAGGAACGGTGTCGATGAACGGCCCGCTCATGACGGTGCTGAGGCCGCTGATTCCCGCTTCGGATATTTCCGGGCGAACCACCCAGAACTGAGCCCCTTGCCGAACGAAGGCGTCCTGGCCGCGGAGGAGTTCGGCGTGGATGACAACGCCTTTGTCGTCGGCAGATAGAGAGATTTCCGTGACCTTACCGATGGGCACGCCTAAGTGTAGTAGAGGCGTTTCGCCTTCCTTTAAACCGGTCGCGTCATTGAATTGGATGGTAATAACCGGACCGCGTTCCTGACGGGCGATGTAGTAATAAACTCCCGCCGCAACCAGGGCGAGCAAGGGAATCGCCCACACCAGCAGATAGAGCCGGTTGCGCGGTTTGACCACCGGCTTGGGAAGCCGCCGCGTTTCTGATTGCTGCGCTGGGCTGAGTGTGCGGCTCATGCCTCCTCCTCATCTTCCCAGATAAGCTGGGGATCAAAACTGGCCGACGCGAGCAGGGTCAGGACGACAACGGCGCAGAATGCCAGCAGTCCAGCGCCGGGGAGAATCGTTGCCAGGCGTTGCAGCTTCACGAGCGAGACCAGGATCGCCATCACAAACACATCCAACATCGCCCAGCGGCCGGCGCCTTCGATGGTTCTGAAGACCCAGGTGCGCATCATTTTCCCGCGCGACATTCCCAGTCGCGCGGCTACAACCAGATAAAACAGCCCCAGAAGTTTCAGGAGCGGGATGAAAATGCTGGCCAGAAATACGATGACGGCAATGCCCCATTGCCCGTCCTCAAAGAGCGCCCGGCAACCTTGCCAGACGGTGTTCTCCGAAACCGCCCCGTACATTTCCAGGCGGAGGATGGGGAAGACATTGGCCGGCACATAAAGGATGAGGGCCGCCAGCGACAGGGCGGCGGTCAGGTGGAGGCTCCCGCGCGTTCGTTTCATAAGCGTCGAACCGCAACGGGAGCAGGACGCCACCGCGTTCATGGGAATGTCGCCCATGGCGTGGGCCTGACCGCAGATTCGGCATGACATAACATCGTTCATGGCGCACGCTTTCGGGGCGGGAGGGCCCTCACCTTTTATTTTCGTATTTTCAAGGCCACGGCGCGCATCGTGTTTCGCCCGGAAGCGCCATCGGGGAACCCCGGATGCGATCTGTGATCTGCTTTGAAACGAAGTCCGCGGCTCGCTGTATACAACAATGACATCCGGTTTAGAGGTTCACGTCTGGATCAATGGCTTCCTGCTAGTCCATCGCCCCTATGGTTACGTGAGCATCCGCTATGAGTTGACCAGCCACTTGAATTTCGGGGCCGGCAAGTCCAATGTCCTGGCCGTCCGCATGGACCAGTCGCCGCAACCCGCCTCGCGTTACTACGACGACTTAACAGACGGCGCCATCACGGTGGGCGCCGCGCCCGCACGCCACTGATTCGGCCCAATGGATTTCCCAATGGATTAACGCCTCTTCTCCCGCCCCCCGGTATTTCCGGGGGAGGGCCGGGGAGGGGGCCGCCGTGGCGTTTATTCCCCGCGCTTCGCTTTGGCAGTGCGCGACGCCTTGCGTTTCTTAATCGTGTTTTCCAACGGCAAAATGCATCGCACCGACGTCCCCCCGCGTTTCCCCGCCTGAACGACAAATGACCCGCCGATCACGCGGGCACGGTAGTGCATGGTTTGCAGGCCGATTCCCATGTCCGGCCGACGGTTCGTTCCTCCGCTCACCGCGATCCCCTGCATGATCGTGGCGGCAAGATCCTTGGGTATGCCTACGCCATTGTCCTCAACAGTTAACTCGACGGTCTTCTCATCCCTCGCCGCAAGGGCGATTTCAACGCGCCGCGCCTTGCCGTGCTTGATGGCATTGCTCACCGCCTCCTGGGCGATGCGATAGAAGTGTGTAGCCGACGTGTCGTTGCGGACCTGGGCGATCTGGTCCCAGTGGAAATGGCATTTAATTCCAAACACCTGCGATACCTTTGCCGCCAGATTGGTCAGCGCCAGCGGCAAGCCGCCCGCCTTGAGGTCAACGGGATTCAATCCGTGGGCAAGGTCGCGCGCCTGCCCGGCGGCGCTGCGAACCTGCGTGGCCAGATTCTCAAGGTCCTTAAGCCGAGATTTTAATTCGCCATTGGCGCCGGGAACGGCGACCGCCTGCAAACCGCGCTGCACGCCGTCGATTCCAAAGGCGATGCCGACCAGGTCCTGGCAAAGTCCGTCATGCAGGTCCTGGCCGATGCGCCGCTGCTCATTGGAAGCGGCTTCGAGGGTTTGCTGCTCGAGTTGACGCCGCTCGCTGAGATCATGCACGATGCCGGCGAAAAGGCGGCGATCCTGCAGTTTCACTTCGCTGACCGACAGGTGCATGGGGAAAGTCGTGCCGTCCTTGCGGAGACCAGTGACCTCGCGGCCGATGCCGATGATCTTGGCCTTTCCGGTGCGGCAATAGTTGTGAAGATAGCCGTCATGCTCGCCATAAAATGGTTCGGGCATGAGGCGGTTGATGTTATGGCCGAGCAATTCATCGCGCTTGTAACCGAACAGCGCTTCGGTCGCGGCGTTGGCGGATTGAACAATGCCGCGGTCGTCGATGGTGATGATGGCGTCAACCGCCGTGTCGAGGACGGCGCGGATGAAGCGTTCGCTGTCAGCCAGGGTTCCTTCGGTTTTGCGGCGCTCGGTGATGTCGGTGCTGATGGCCACCGCGCCGACGATCTTGCCTTCGTGGCGGATGGGGGCGGCGGCATTGCGGAGCACGACGTCGTGGCCGGTTTTGAGGTTACGGAGGATGATCTCCTCCACCACCGTTTCGCCGCGCAGCGCCCGCTCGAAGGGGCGCTGTCCACGTGGCAGCGGCTTGCCGCTTTTGAACAAGCGCGACCGCAAGGCGATCTCCTTGCGGCGAGCCGCGTTCAACTGCTCCAAGGAATCGGCGCCGAGCATCTCCAGCCCGCGGCGGTTGCATTTGAGAATTCCCGTCGAATCACCGGCGTAAAAGCCGTCGGGCAGGCTTTCGATGACGGCGTCGAGTTCGGCGACGTGGCGCTCGATGTCATGCGTGAGCTTCTGGCGCTCTTCGGTCTGCCGCCGCGCCAATTCCTCGTTGGCGGCGCGCAGTTTTCGATTGGCCAAGTCAAGCTGCTGGCCGCGCTGGAAGATCTCGACTTCCATCTGCGTGATTCGAGTGCGGAATTCCTGGGCCTGCTTGTCCTTCTCGCCGCCGCTGGTGGCCAGGCGCACGAATTCGGTGACATCCTCGACGCGATGGATGATAAAGAGAATCTCGCCGTCGGCGCCCAGGACCGGGGAATTCACCGGGCTCCAGTGGCGCTCCTCGAAGCCGCCGCCCTCGGACGCGGGCCGGCGGATGTCGTATTTCTGCACGGCCATGGTGTCGGCGATTCGCCCGCGCAGGACGCGATCGAGCGAGGCGCGGAGATTGTTCACGCCCGTCGCGGCGGGGTCGTCGGGATTATCGGGAAAAACGTCGAAGAGCCCGCGCCCGACGATCTGCTCGCGCCGCGTCATGGTCGCGCGCAGATACGCATCCGAAACGGCCACGATTCTCAGGTCGGGTTTCAAAACGAGGTAAAGCCCCGGCACGCTCTCAAAGAGCAGCCGGAAATCAGGCAAATTCACGTCGGATTCTTCCGGCACGCGGCCTCCAGAAATGGGTGGGGCTTGTGCGGGCCATTATGCGTGGCGATTACGAAAGTGGCAAGCGGGTGTGTCGGCCGATGGTTCGCATCGGAATGCCGTCCACACGCATCGCGCCTCCGGATTTCCAGCAGACGATTTAACGACCCGCAACTCAGGGAAGGGGTTACTGCAACGTTCGGCGTGATTTACTTCGCAAGCGGGCGAAGGGATTCGAACCCTCGACGTTCAGCTTGGAAGGCTGACACTCTACCACTGAGTTACGCCCGCGAAAAAACACCGGCCGCCGGCGGTTTCGCCAGCTTCAACCGCAGATTACGTCGGCTCATCACGCCAGTCAACTTTATCAAGTCCTTTAACTCCCGTATGATGAGTGCGATTGAAGCGGCGTCGGATGAACTAAAGTTAAGGACTGCGTGCTGAGGACTGAGGACTGAGAGACGGAAAATACGGAAGTCTCTCGCTGCCTTTTTCCTCCTGCTCAGTCCTCGGCCCTCGGCCCTCAGTCCTCGTTCAAAATGTCTCCCCAATTGGACATCCTCGCCCTTGAACCCTTTTACGGCGGGCCGCGCAAGGCGATGCTGGATTCGCTGATCAAGTGCAGCCGCCATCGCTGGACGCTGCTGAAGCTTCCGCCGCGGCGGATTGAGCGCCGGCTCGTCGCGGCGGCGCATTGGTTTGCCGAGCAATTGACGCTGCATTGGTTAGGGCGGGTCGATCTGATTTTCGCCAGCGAGGCCCTTAATCTGGCCGACCTGTACCGCCTCGTGCCGGCCATCGTCGGCAAGCCGTCGGTGGCGTATTTTCATGACAACCAGCTTCCGGCGCCGGAAACGATCGAGGACATCACCGTCCCCGCGGCGCCGTCGATCCTGGCCAATCTCTCCACCGCGGCGACAGCCAACGAGTTGTGGTTCAATTCGGTCTTTCACAAGAAGCTCTTCTTCGAGCGGGCCAAGTCGCTGCTGGAGCGGCATGTGCAGAATTTCTCGCGCAATCCGCTCGATGACATCGGCCGCAAGTGCCGCTATATGGCGCCGCCGACGGATTTGCTGCTGGCCCAGCATGTGAAAGCGGCCAGTTCCGTGCAGCGCGATGGGCGAACGCTTTTCGTTGACATGCGCAACGCCAACGTGCAACTGCTCGATGAAGCCTTCTGCCTGCTGAGGGAGCGCAAGGAAGTTTTCCATATCATCGCGTATGGCTCGGTTTCGGGCCTGACGCCGGGACTGCCGGTGACGTACCTGGCCGAGGGGGACGAATTCAAGACTATGGAGGCGATGCTCAAGTCAGGCGCATTCATCAGCGCCCGCGCCGATGCCGTCTGGGACCATCACTGGATTCTCGGCATGTCCGCGGGCTGCTGGCCGATTGCGCCGGCGTCGGGGGTTTATGCCGATCTGATCTCCAAGCCGCTGGATGAGCGCTGCCTCTACGACAACACGCCGGGCGGGCTGGCGTACACGTTGCAGGATTTCTGGGAACTGGAGCTGCCGATTGGACACCCCGAAGCGATCCGCGCGATTCTGCTGCCGCTGAATTCCATGACCGCCGCGAAGGTGATGGATGAACGATTGGCGGAGTTGTCGGTGGCGGCGCTGAAGGCGAGCTAGGCTGAACAAAAGAAAATATTCACCACCCGGTCGCAGTAGCGACCTAGAGGACGCAGAGGACACGGAGAAGAAAAACATCATGATTTTGGGTCTTCCTCTGGGTCCTCTGAGTCCTCTGTGGTGAGTCTTGGTTTGGCTTTGAATTCGGCGGCAGTCATTGACATATTTTTGTGACCGGCATATTTTGCGCATCGCTCGGCAGGGGGGCAGAACGTGTTTTCGACTCCAGCTTTCGACAGGGAGAGGTTTAAAATGCGCGGACGATCTTTTCTGGCGGCCTTTTTGTTCGGCCTTGCCCCGTGCACGGCCGTTCTGGCTCAATCGTACCAGATCATCACCGACGTTAATTCCAGCTTTGCCGATGGGGGGCTTGAGTATGCCTACAACGGCTTCTACGGGCCGGCGGCGGGCGTCGGATTCGTCGCCAGCGGCGGCAACACGAGCGATGTTACCACCAGCGGCCTGGCCACCGCGACGGATACGGCCGGCACCGCGACGTCGGAAATCATGAGCACGCAAGCCACGCTCAATACCCTGGGCGCATCGCCCGTCGCGGTGACCGCCACTGCGCTGGCCAAGGCGGACCTGGCGTCCGGCTCCGTCGGCGTCGCCGCGAGCGGAACTTACTTTGGCGATAGCGGCGCCAACGGCGGCTCCGGCGTCGCGTATGCCCAGGTCTCTGACACACTGCAGATCAACGTCGCTGGCGCCACCGGCTCCACAGTCACGCAAATCCCCTTCACCTTCACCGTCGACGGCAGCTTCAACGTCACCACCGCCGACGGCAACAGCAACGGCGATTTGCAGCCGTTTCTTTACCTCAATGATGGCGAGTTCAGCGAGATCATTGGTTCGTCCGCGTCCACCAATTTTGCCCCCGTCGTCGAAGCCCCGTCGATTTCCGGCTGGACGAGTTCCGGGTTTATCTCCAACACGCCGGATTCGATTATCTTCCAGGGAACGCTGGCCGTCATGGGAATGCAGCCGGAACTGGATGTGGACGAAGGGCTGAGCGCCAACGCCGGCTACGGAACGGGAATCAATTACGGGGATACGGCGGCGTTGTCGTTTGAATTGCCGGCGGGTGTGACGTACACGTCGGCGTCGGGGGTGTTTGATTCGGTGGCGGTGCCGGAGCCGGGGGCGGGCCTCCTGGTGCTGGGAGCGCTGGCGGCGGCAACGCTGCGGAGGCGCCGCAGGGCTGCGAGAGGGTTGTAGATCAATTCGCCGGGGCTGTTGGACACTTTTAGACAGAGTTAGACACTTTTTGAGGCCGCCGCTGGGCTGGATGGCCGAAATAGGCTTATCCCCCCTACGTCCGATAATCCATGTTATGTTTAGTTCCGTATGGATTGGGCGAAAACCGCCAAAAACCCGCAGGCCAGCGGCTGGCGTGGGATTGTTCGCAAGAAGCTTGCCTAATAAGGAATTACCGGTGGGAAATCGCCCAAATACGGGACCCTGCCAACCCGGATATCGATGACGCCCAACTGGACGTTATCGGTTCGGTTGGATATTAAGGGCAGATCTTCGTCTGCGGCACCAATACGCTTCAATTCGCCCAGGAGTGCATCGGCCGTCTTTGCGGTTGTCCCACTCGGCGGCTCGTCCGGGTTTATTTCGACCAGCATTTTGAATGTCGTTGGGTAATCCCCAAAGAACTGGCCCACGTTCTTCCACCCGTTCCCTCCAAGAATCCCCGTAATTGCGATCGAAACATAGTCGGCGCTCGGGTCTTCGTGGGGTGCGAGAACCAGGAACCTCTGGCCAGGATGGGAATCAATAAAGCCGAAAAAACCATCATCCAATTTCATAAATTTAAGGAATCTGTCCCAATGTTCTTGGGCGGTGGGATGGTCTGCGAGCCACTGCTCGCTGGGGGGCTTTGGATTAACAATCAAGGTGACGTTGCCAACAGCTACATCGCTAGACGGAACAACCAGAATTGGTTGCGGAAGCGATTTGCTGAGGTCAATAAAAACTCCTTCCCACAATGGATAATCAAGCTGATTAACGTACATGGTAATCCAGTGGGTCGTGTAATCAAAAATCGATCCTGGAATCGATTTGTGTTCCAGAAATGGCGTCGGCATTGGGTTCGGATACCCAACTTCATCTTCAACCCAAGCGCATCTTATAAGGACTTGTTTTATATGTATTCTAAGCTCCTCAG
>JBEKYH010000102.1:0-12260 GCA_049511115.1 Tepidisphaeraceae bacterium
CGTATCAAACCTTGGACGACCCGCTGGGTATGAACACAATCCTAACGGGCGTGGATGGCACCACAATTGTCGGTTATTACTCAAGCCCGGCGGTGGGCTTCAACGGATTTATCGCGACGCCGGTGCCGGAGCCGGCATCAACCACCTTACTTTGCGCTGGCGCCTCCCTTCTGCTACGGCGACGCCGCGGGCGCTAACTGTGGTTTGATCGGCTGAGCCTGCCATTTCTTAATCAGGCGAAGGGATGGATAGAAAAATGAAGAAGACGGGGAAGAGGCGCGTCCGTATTGAAAAATGGGATCGTGTGTCACGCATAAGCATCGCAGTCGTTGAGGCGTTGGAAACGAGCCTTTTCTTGACCGACCGACCAGCCCAATTGCCAGGCGATGGCCGAAAATTCTGAGCCTCCGGGGAATTTGGTTATGGATAATTCGCGCCTTTGGGCGTACAAGCCCATCCAACTCGGTCAAAGTGGGTATTTACCGCGCGGGTGAATTGTCATGAAAAATCGAATCGTTGTGTTGCCGGCGGTTTGCGCGCTGGCGCTGTTGTTTTCCCAATCCGCGCTGGCTCAAGAGTCTCCTGCCACGTCGCCGAGCTTCGTCTCTCTGGTTCCCGACACACCCGCCGCGGAGCTCTTCCCGCGCGAGGACCGCACACTCGACATCACCGGCCAATACGTCGCGCAAGTGACCGACCATCGCCGCGATCAGCTTTGGGGCGGCAGCATCGGCGGCAGCTATTACCTGTTTGACCGAACGGCTGTCGTCGCCCAGATTCCCTTCTACAACGCCGACCAGACCGGCGGCGCCCGGTCCTTCGCCGGCGGCATCACCCTGCTGGCCCGCTATCATTTCCTCGAGATCGGCCGCCTCTCCCTCTTCGCCGACGGCGGCGCCGGCGCTCTTCTGGCCGACAACCGCGTCCCCCCCGACGGCACCAACTTCAATTTCACCCCGCAGGTTGGCCTGGGGCTCACGTGGCGAATCAACGACCGCCTCGACCTGATCGGCGGCAGCCGCTTTTTTCACCTCTCCAACGCCGGCATCGACGGCGACAAAAACCCCTCCATCAACGGGGCCATTGAGGGTTACGCCGGATTGATGTGGCGGTTTTAGACCGAATCAAAACCACCGCATGAACCGCGGAGGCGCAGAGGACGCAGAGGAAATCAAAATCAATTTCTGATTTTTTCTCTGCGCACTCTGCGCCTGCGGTTAGATTTGGGTTTCTCTTTGTCATGAGTGGAATATTCCTTCGGTAGGTCGGTTGCGAAGGCCGAGTGGAGCGCAACACACTCCGTCTATAAGACCGTCTTGGATATCCAAGCCGGGTCGGCCGCGTTTTTGGGCTGAAAATGAGGGTTGGCTTGCTCCGAGGGTGTCGCGCATGCAAAGACGGTGGCGGCCCGAGCCAACTACAGCCGAGTCCCGTTCAGGAAAAAATTCCCAAATTGGTGGCCGGGAGTCACAGGACACACCCATAATAGTGCATGTCGATCGGGGGGTAAGCCGTTTGGTGGATTTCACGCGGCGGAAGTGGAGGCGTTGTGCGTGGCAAGAAATTAAATAACGGAGTCGGACGTTTTGGCCTCGGCCACTTCGTTGGGCGCACACGAATAGAGTGCGGCACTGGCTTTGCCGTTTTCATGCTGGCTCTTTGCAGCGCCCGCCAGGGTTTCAGCCAGATTTACTACGATACGTTTGCTCAGCAGGGCCAGGTGATTCCGGGTACGGCGGGGATCACGCCAGAACCGGGGGTGGACCTTAGCGGATGGAATACTTCCGGTCACGAACTTGAATACGCAAATTTAAGCAACTTTGACCTTACTGCCGCTTCCTTTGCGAATTCCGATCTGGCCAATGCCACCTTTGCCAATTCAACCCTGACCAATGCCAACTTCGCCGGTGCAATAATAACGGAAGCGGACTTCGCCGAAGCCTTTGGCTTTACCGCGGCTCAACTTTACAGTACGGCCAGCTACGCCAACGGCAATCTGACTGGTATCGAATTTGGAGGAGATCTGACGGGCTGGGATTTTTCCAGCCAGAACCTTACGGGCACCTATATTAACGGTTTGCCAGCGGAAAACGCTAATTTCACCAACGCCAATCTCACCGGCAGCAACCTCCCAAACGCAGACTTCACGAACGCCAATTTCACTAACGCCAATCTTACGAGCGCTACGGCACGGGGCGTCAATCTGACCGGTGCCAATCTCACCAATGCCAACCTCACGAACGCCAATTTGGAGGGCGTAAACCTGACCGGCGCCAATCTAACCGGCGCGACTGTGAGCAAGACAAAGTTTGTAGTTTCTAATTCGGCAAATTCGGCCAATAGCCTTACCGCCAGCCAACTCTACAGCACCGCCAGCTACGCCAGCGGGAACCTCACAGGAATCAGCTTTGAGGATAACAACCTCGCGGGATGGAACTTTGCAAATCAGAACCTAACGATGGCTACGTTTTCAAATGTAAACGTAAGCACTGCCAACTTCACCGGTGCGACCCTGACCGGCGCGTTCTTCTACGAACCAACTGGTTTTACCAACGGCCAACTCTATAGCACGGAGAGCTATGTTAATGACAATCTGCCTGGTGTCATTTTCAATGGTATCGACTTCACGGGCGCGGATTTCGCCAATCAGAACCTCACAAGCGCCGGCTTTTATTCCTCAAATCTGACCAACGCCAGCTTCGCGGGCGCAAACGTGACTAGCGCTGGTTTTGGCATATCGACCCTCACAAACGCTAACCTCGCGGGCGCCACAGTGACCGGTGCCAACTTCAACGGCGCAATTGGCTTTACCGCGGCCCAACTCTATAGCACCGCGAGCTACGCTGATGGCAATCTGACGGGTATCGGACTTGGAAGCAATGACCTAACGGGCTGGAATTTTGCGGGTCAGAACCTTACTGATGCGAGCTTTACATCCTCGACCCTGACTACCTCCGTCTTCATAAACGCCAACCTCACCTCTGCGAACCTTTCCAAAGCTGTCCTCACGCGTGCGAATTTCACCGGCGCAATCCTTACCTCTGCGAATGCTTCCGAGGCAAATCTCGCTAATGCCAATTTCACCAACGCCAACCTGAGCTCCGCCAATCTTACCGGCGCAACCCTGACCAACAGCAACCTCGCGGGCGCTGTAATTGCCGGGAGCAATTTTGACGGAGTATCAGGCTTCACTGCCGGCGAGCTTTACAGCACCGCCAGCTACGCGAGCGGAAGCTTGGGAGGCGTTGGCCTCGAAAATGACGATTTAACGGGTTGGAGTCTTGACAATCTTAACCTCACCCGCGCCAACCTAAGCGACGCAAATCTTACAAACGCGAACCTCACCAATGCAAACCTCAACTACGCGACACTGACCGGCGCCACCTTTACCGGCGCCGTCGTTGTGGGGGCGAATTTCGCTTCAACGAGCCTTACTCCCAGCCAGCTTTATAGTACTGCCAGTTACGCTAGCGGTGACCTTGCGGGGATCCAACTTATTTTGAGCGGTTCGGCCGGCTGGGACCTCGCCAATGCCGATCTTGCCGGTGCTACATTCTCTTCCTCGATCGGTACGACCAACGGCGATTTCGCTAACGCGAACCTCACCAGTGCCAACTTCACCACGTTCTTTACGTGCCCTGACGCCAACTTCTGCAACGCTAACATGACCAACGTGCAGACTGGCTTTGCGACGCTGTCCAACGCCAATTTTACAAATGCCGACCTGGATAACGCTAATCTTGCTTTTTTATCTTCAACAAACGGCATCTTCACGAAGGCCAACCTCGAAAATGCCAATCTCGCGTTCTCCTCTTTGACGAACGCCGATTTCGCAACAACCAACCTGTCGAATGCCCAAGCCAATTTCGCCACGCTGACCGGCTGCAATTTCAAATGTGCCACTCTCACCGGTGCCAGTCTTGCATTCTCCAATTCAACGAACGACGATTTCACTAACGCCAACCTGACGAATGTCCAAGCTAACTATGCCAGTCTGACCGATTGCAATTTCACGAATGCCACTCTCACCAACGCTGACTTTGTTTCGTGCGACCTGAGCGGCGACAATTTCTCTAATGCGGACCTCACCGACGCCAACATTGGCTTTGCAGGCCTAACGAATGCCAACTTCGCTGGAGCGATCATCACGGGGGCGGATCTCGGCTATGCCAATTACAATCGTCCCGGTGGCTTCAATGCGTCTCAACTCTACAGCACGGCGAGCTACGCGAACGGTAATCTGACGGGGATTGGGCTTGAAGATAATGACATGACGGGCTGGGACTTTGCGAATGAGAACCTCACCGGCGCGGATTTTGGCTTTGCGACGTTGGCGGGCGCCAACTTCACGAACGCGAATCTGACGAATGCTAGCTTCGGCTTCGCGACTTTGAACGGCAGCATTTTTACCGGCGCGACAGTTGCCGGCACGGGCTTCTTCCAGGTAACGTGCTTCACTGCTGCCCAGCTATACAGCACCGCCAGTTATGCCAGCGGCGATCTGACGGGCATACAACTCGAACACGATTGCCTCGCTGGCTGGAACTTCGCCAACCAGAAGCTTACAAACGCCCAGCTAACGGGATCGACCCTTGCCAACGCCAACTTGGCCGGCGCCAATCTCGCCAATGCCAACTTCGCCGACGCGGACCTCCGCGGATCGACCGGTTGGTCTCCCGTTGCAACAACCAATATTCAAAATACAATCCTCCCAAACGGCTCCATCCAAGGATTGGCGCTTCAGCCAAACGAGGAACTCGTCATTCGCAATAACCCCGTCCCTGTCACCGTCGATAACACCGCCACCTTTGACCCGGAGTCAACGCTGCAATTCCAATTATCACAAGACTGGACTTCTCCAGTCGGCTTTTCGCCGGGCCTCACCCCTGCACTAAACGGAAATCTCGACCTCGAACTCGCCTCCGGCGTCGATCCCAACACCCTCATCGGCGATACCTTCCAACTCTTCGACTGGAACGCCCCGCTCCCGGCCGGGGACCAATTCCTCTACATCACTACCGATCCGAGCCTGAACTGGAATCTCACCGACCTTTACACCACCGGCATCGTCTCGGTCAGCGCCGTCCCGGAACCCGCATCGGCCACTCTTCTGGCTCTCGCCGCTGCCGGCCTTTTGCTGCGGCGCGGGCGTCGGCGCGTCGCGTCATACCACGGACCCACGCCATCGGTCACTTCGATGAAAGCCGAATGAAGGAATGAAAATAGGGCCAGCCGGTCAGTACGCCGTAGGCGAAGAGCGACATAAACACGGCGAAGCCGGCGTGGGCGATCCATGGCCGGCGGCGCTGCAGGGAGGTGAATCCGCGCGCGGCGACGACGGATCCCACGCCCCACACGAATAGATGGAAGCGCGTTTTCGGAGCGGTCGGTGAAAGGATAATCAGATAAAGGACGGCCGAGCCAATCAGGAAATAAAGCGTCGTGCGCTGGTCGGGGCGCATATCGCGGATGGCAAATAACCCCAGCGGAAAGAAAGCCGCCAAGAGCGGCCCGATTGGATATCCGGCGAACCCATCAGGATTGCCGGCGATTTGCTTCAGGGGAAAGGTCAGCGGCGTCAAAACGTAATCGATCAGGCGTGGTTTGCGTCCCGCCGCCAAGGGACTGTCCCACATCGGGTCGGACGGACTTTGCGCGATCGTATAGCCTCGCGTGTCCCACAGTTCGCCGGAAAGTGCGTAGCAATGCGCGGCCCAAATGAGAATCGTCACCAGCAAGGCGGCGACGACTCTCGAAGTGCGCGCGATGGCCCTGGCCCGTGCGGGGCGGCCGGCGCCTCGGCGAAAGCCGAAGTACAGGACATAGGCGCAAATGCCCGGCGCGGCCAGCGCGCTGAAGGGCTTGGTGGATACGGCCGCCGCCATCGCCAGCGCGGCGGCAACAATGGCCGCGCCGCTGGGCGCCTGGGTCGATGCGTTCAGCAATGCCGCGTAAGCACAGAGCGTAAACCCCGCCGCCAAATTGTCGTTGTGTGCCTTTGGCGCATAAAAAAGAACCACGGGCACGGAGAGCATGACCAGAGCGGCGGCAAGGGGTGATGCCCCTATCGCGCGGGCCATGGACGCGCAGCTCGCCGCTATCAGCAAAAGAAACGTGATGCTCAGCAGCCGGGCGGCGGTCAGCGAACCGAACAGGGCGGGCACCGTGTACATCATCTCCGCCAGCGCCGGCCCGTTGGTTAAGCGATAGGGTGAAAACACCCAGCCGTGGCTTCTTGCCCAGAGAATCGCGGCGGGCCAGTGGTATTGGTATTCGTCCTCCCAGGGGAGCATGGGGTGCGAGCAGACCATCAACACGGCAAAAAAGACCGCCGCGAAAGATGCCCACATGATCAGGCGGCGTTTTCGTCCCGGCGCGTTGGGAACGGCATCGTCCGGCGCTCCCTTGAGCGATTGCCACGGCCGCGACCATGCGATCAGACCCAGCATGACGGCGGTAGACAGGCCGATGACCGGGCGGTTCAGGACGCGCGCTTCTCCAAGGAGAAACAGCTCCGCGGCAAACAGCGCCAGCCCCTCGCCCAGGAGGACTGCCGTGAACGTCCATCCGTCGTGGATGACCCAGTGGCTTTGGCGAAGAAAAACGCCGCCCAGCGCCACCGCGTGGATCAGCAAGAGGGCGAGGATAACAACGGCCACCGCGTTTTCACGCATGATCGGCCCGAAATACGCGGGGATTTGCCATGTGAATTTCCCTTTGAATTTCCCTCCCCTGTGGGCTGGTAAGGTTGATAGGATAGCGGAATTATCGGCGTTGGGCGACGCGCCGGACAGGCGCCGGGCGGGATTGCCGATCGACCGTCAATTAATCGGACCGAGATTCAGCTTGACACTCCGCCCTGCGGGATTACGATAACCATTCGCGTTGTGGGCGCCGGCGGAGCGCCGAGCGGAAGGCGAAGGCCTTCGCTTTCACGCCTGACGGAGGTTGTTCCCTCCGGCGGCAAACCAAGGCTTTTTGAAAAAGAGGCTTGGTCCGCCTAAATGCCTGCCTTCCCCGACGCCGCAGTCAAAGGAGTCGCTGGTGAGCCCCCTTACCAAGATATTTGTCATGTTGCTGGTGGTCGTGTCGCTGCTGAATGCGGCCGCCACTGTCGTTTATGTCAATAAGGAGCAGGCCACCGACGACGCCAACAAGGCGTTGCAGGCCAAGGTCAACGAGGTCAGCCGCAATCTGGAGATGGCCAAGAGCGACGCGGACACGGCCAAGGGGCAACTGACGGCGCAGATGCAGCTCGCCGCTAGCGAGTCCGCGGCCCAGCAGGCCGCTCTCACCAAGGCCGACGCCGATCTGGCTTCCAAGGATGCCGATAACAAACAGCTTCTCCGCAACAATCAGGCCCAGTTGGCCGACTCACAGCAGGTGAGCGCCCAACTGGCGATTGCCCTGCAAACGGCCAAGGATCAGACGCAGACCATCAACGATCTGCGCGATCGCGATTCCAAGCTGGTCCAGGCGCAGGCGGAAAGCGACGCCGCCGTGGCCCAGCAGCGCGAGCTTGCCGAGACCTACGGCCGCCAGGTCGAATACCTCACCGAGCAGATCAAAAAGGGTGAGGACCTCATCAAGGCCTACTCCGACGTGATCACCCAGAATCATCTTGTCCTGCCGTCGGCGCCGGTGGCCAGCTCCTTCAGCGGCCCGCCGGTCGCCGGCACGGTCCAGGACAAGCAGACCATCAACGGCGTGATTTACCTGACGATTTCCGTCGGCAAGGCCGACAACGTGCAGCCCGGCATGGAATTCAAAGTCGTGGACACCCAGGCCCAGCCGCCCCAGTTTCTGGGGATTTTGACGATCACGCAGATCGACACCAACACGTCGGTCGGCCGCCTGCAAGCGGATCAGCAACTGGTTGACCGCGTGCAAAAGGGCGATGAAGTCAGTTCCGATGTGCAGTAAAGATTCCGCGATCATTCGCATCAAGCGGTGAAGAAAATCGCGTTTTGCCCTGGAGTTTGCCATGAGTCGTGCAGGAGCCGGTGACCTGGTTGTTGTGAAGCCAGCCAACAATGTCTACACCGTCATGGTGATCGTCGCCACATTGGTGCAGGTTTTGGCGCTGGCGATCGTCTTTTTGCGTTACAAAGCGGTGTTTGGAAGTTATATTTTCAACGCGTGATCCTATCGCTGCCAACCTGGCTGCGCGGCGGAACCTGGTTTCGCCGGCAAAGATTCAGCTTCCTGCAAACTCCCTCCTTCCGCGACGGCGAACTTGAACTGGTTCTTCCATCGGACGACTACGTCGAATCCGTCCTCGCCGCCGCCTGGCATCCCGAAACAAAGGCGCTGGCTCCTGATCTGGCTTCCCTCACGCGCCGCCAGCTCGACGACTTTTTGGCCTCCTGTCCCGGCGGCCGCCAGAAGGGCGATTCGCGCACGGGCGCGGTTCCCACCTATCACTTCTGGATGCTCAACCACGATCGCCCCGACCTGCGAATCGCCGGCGCCGTTGCTTGGCGCATCGGCGGCGGCGATGACGTGGAGCTTTATTACGGCCACGTCGGCTACCACGTCTATCCCCCGCATCGCGGCCGGCATTTCGCCGAGCGCGCCGTCCGCCTCCTTTTCCCATTGGCCCGCCGCCACGGCGTGAATCCCCTGTGGATCACCTGCAATCCGGACAATCCGGCCTCCCAAAAAACCTGCCTGCACCTCGGCGGCAAATTTGTAGACACCGTCGCCGTCCCACCCGGCCACCCCCTCTTTGAGCGCGGCGAGGTAGCCAAATGCCGCTATAGAGTCGATGATGTCCCCGATGAAAATAGTCGACGGCCATCTTGATCTGGCCTACAACGCCCTGCGCGGCCGCGAGGTCCACCGCCCGGCATCCGAGCAAACACCCGATGAAGAGGGCGTCCCCTCCGTCGGCCTGCCTGATTTGCGGGCAGGCCATGTCGCGTTAGTGCTGGCCACGATTTTCTGTGAACCACAAGCTGGTCACCGCGCCGGATATTCGACGCCCGACGAAGCGGCCGCCGCCGGCATGGCTCAATACGATTGGTATCGCCAGCAAATCGACGCCGGCGTGTTCCGCATGGTGCAGACGCGGGGCGACCTGCCGGAATCTCCCGCCGCAAATGCGCCTCTCCCCATGCTGCTGCTTCTGGAAGGAGCCGACCCGATCCGGACGCCGCAGGAAATCCCCGCGTGGAAAGAGCGCGGGCTGCGCGCTGTCGGGCTCACCTGGAAACTCCAAAACCGCTTCGCCGGCGGTAACGCCCAGCCCGGCCCGCTCACCGCTGAAGGCGTCGCCATGGCCCGCGCCCTGGATGCGGCGGGCATTATCCATGACCTCTCCCATTTATCCGATCCATCGGCCTTTGAATTGCTCGATCGCGTCAGCGGTCCGGTCATGGCTTCCCATTCCAATTGCCGAGCAATCGTCCCGGGCCAGCGCCAGATCTCCGACGAAATCATCCGCGCCATCGGCCGCCGCAACGGCATGATCGGCATCAATTTCTTCGACCGCTTTCTACTTCCTGTTGCCGACCAGGGCGCGCGCCGGGCAACGCTCAACGACGTGATCATCCATATCCGCCACATCTGCGACCGCGTCGGCGACGCCCGCCACGTCGGCCTGGGCACCGACATGGACGGCGGCCTGGGGCGCGACGATATCCCGGAGGAAATCCGCTCGTCCGCGGACCTGCCGAAACTCGCCGATGCGCTTTCACGCGCGGGGTTCTCGGACGGCGATGTCAACGCGATACTCGCGGAGAATTGGCTGGGGTTTTTGGGGAGATCGTTGGCGCCGGCCGCGGGATAATCGAATCAACAAAGTCCGGCCAACTCAGGCTCGGGCGGCCATTGCTCTTACGGCCGGCCGATCGGAGCGCGTTGGAGCGCGCAAAAGGCTTGACCTCACGGTCGCCACGCCAACGGTCTGTCCGGTCATGTCGAAAAACTCGACGCTATATCCTTCTTCCATGCCCGGTATCAGGTGGCGATCCACAACCGTACCGACGTCGCCCGCCTTTAGGTCCTCCTCTGGCAGGTCTGCGGTTAGAATTACATCGGAGAAAAGCATCGTTCGCTAAAGAGGATTGTAACGAAATGGCCCGGTATATTCATGCGCCAACACCGAATCATGAGCGACGACACTGCCAAGCCTGTTCCGCCTAATCGCCCCGCACGGCCGCGGCGCGCCGCGCTCTTTGCCATCGTTCTCCTCCTCCCCATCGCTCTTCTTCAACTCTGGATCTCCACCGCCGGCTTTGTCGCCTGGTCGCGGGACAGCCAATATATCAGCCTCCTGGCCGACGCGTTTATGCACGGCCAACTCAGCCTGATGGTCACGCCTCCGCCGCAGATGCTGGCGTTGCCCGATCCGTATGATCCACAGGCCAACAGCCCATACCGCCTGCATGATGCGACGCTTTATCACGGAAAATACTATCTGTATTGGGGTCCCGTACCGGCGATCCTCACCGCGGCGGTCTTTGAAGTATTGCGAATCCGCCCGAACATCGGTGATCAATACCTCGTGTTCGCGTTTCTATTCGGCGCCGTTGCCGCCGCGGCGTTGTTGATGTTTCGCATCAGGGCGAGATTCTTCGGGGACTTGAGCGCGCTTGCCGTCGCGATCCCGATTATTTCGCTGGGTCTGGGCGCGCCGGTCCTTTTCACGCTCGCCCGCCCGGCGATTTACGAGGCGACCATCGCCGCCGGGCAATTCTTTCTTCTGACCGGCTTCCTCGCCGCGTTCGCGGGCATGGCCGCCTCAACATCGCGCGAGAGGGCAACCTGCGGCTGGCTTTTCATCGCCGGGTTTTTGTGGAGTTTGAGCGCCGGCTCGCGCATGAGTCTGATTCCCGCCATCGGGGCCGCCGAGGGGATCACGCTCTTTTTTCTCTATCGCCAGCGCCGCTTCTCATTCGCCAGCGCCGTGAGCCTGGCCACTCCGCTCATCGCGGTCATCGCGCTCCTCTCCCGGTACAATTACGCCCGTTTCGGCGATTTTTTGGAGACCGGCCAGCGCTGGCAGCTTGGCGGCCGCAATCCCAATGCACAATCGCCGCACGATTTCTTCCACCTCTACTATTTTCCCATCGACCTCTACTGCTATCTCATTACCACGCCCGCGTGGCTGCATTCTTTCCCATTTGTCCATGCCATCGGCAGAACGCCGCCTTTCGCCGGCAGTTGGACCTTGCCGGACGGCTTCCGAATTGAGGCCCTGGTCGGCCTGCCCTGGTCGCAGCCGTTTTTGATTTGCACAATTTTCGTTGGCTCACGACTTTGGCGCCGTAACAAAACCGCGGAAGCCGCCGTTGATCCGCCGATCGCAGACCGCCATCTCCTGCCCTGGCTTATCGCCGGCTTCGCCGCCGCCGGATTAATCGGTTTCGCTCCGGCGCTGGTTTTCGAAAACGTCACCATGCGCTACCTGCTTGACGGCGTTCCGTGCTTCACGATCCTCGCGGCGATCGGCTTTTGGAGCCTGCTGCCGCGACTTGCAACAAACGCGCGCCGCGCCGTTCTGGCGATCGCCGGTGTAGTCGTGGCGGGTCAAAGCATTCTTGCAATCCTTCTCGCCCTCACCGGCTACAACGGCAATTTCGCCTATTACAATCCTGCGTTGTTTCAGTCGATGAAGGCTTTCTTTGACCGGATTTGACGGATTTTTCAGGGGCAAGAACCTGCATTCCATGAACGCCGTATCACCTCTGGAATAGGATCGCCTGGATGAAAACGCGTCGCCGGTATTGGTGGCTGGCAGTGTTGTTTATTGCCGCGTTGTCCTGCGCCATCGCCCGTTGGAAAGGGCAGTTCCTTTGGATTGACGACGGCGGTGGAGGAGCTTGGTTAGCCCTGCTCGGCGTGTTATTGCTTGCCAACATCTACGCGCCGCCGGGTGCTTCTCTGCTTGATCTACGGTGGGGCGAGATTTTAATGCAGTTGCCGTACCTTATCCCAGGTCCACGTGCGCTGTTTTGGATTGGATCGACATTGGCTGTGCTGCTCAACGTCCAATTGTTTGTGCTCATGCCCATATGCTGGGGCCTTTACCGCAAATACGGCTGCGAGTTCCCGGGGGCAACGGAATTCATATTCTCATTTCCGGTTTGGGCGCTAATCATGTTTGGTGCGGTCACACTTGGCTTGAACTTTATCCGCAAGGTGTGGATCCGCCTTCCGGCGTGCGTTGTGCTTTTGGTCGTCGATGTTTTTGTCGCACTCGCGCTTTACGCTCCGTTTCTTGCTTCCCTGGGGAGTCCTCTCTCGCCAAGAATGTG
>JBEKYH010000103.1:0-13952 GCA_049511115.1 Tepidisphaeraceae bacterium
TGACAAGATGTTCTCTGGTTTGTAAATAGCGGTTTCGATTTTTTTCGCGCCATGATGTTCACTTTGTCGTTGGAGGGGTTAATCGGGCCGGGGAGCGGGTTGGGGGATGAGGCGGATGACCCACGAGCCATGGCGGGTCTGATCGCGTAGGTGGCGGTCCGCGTCGTATGTCTGCCGCTCGGTCCACATTTTCCAGAGGATTTTCAGCCAACGCATGGCCAGGCAGCGGAGGGCGGCGGCGTGGTCCATGCCCTGGTCGCGTTTTTGGCGATAGTAGGCCTGAGCCCAGGGCGACTTCACGCGGCTGTGGTCGGCCCAGAGGTGGACGGTGGCGCGGAGCGTGGTGTTGCAGGCCCGGCGAAAGAGGACGCGGCGTTTTCCGCCGGACTGCTGGGTGAGCGGGGCGGCCCCGGCGTAGCATTGCAGGGCCTGGGGATTGTCAAAGACGCGGCGGTCGGAGCCGAGCTCGGCCAGCAGGCGCGGAGCCAGTTTTTCGCCGGCGCCGGGGAGCGAGCCGAACAAGTCGGCGTCGGGGTGTTTGCCGAAGATATCGATGATGCGGGCGCGGTACTCGTCTAGTTGCGTTTGCAAGGTTCGCAATTGTTTGGCGATGCTGACGGCCAGGAGGCTTTTGGCGGCGGTGACGGCCGCGTTGGGGCTGGCGGCGCGAGCGGCGGAGGCGAACAGTTCGATGCGCCTGGCCGAGGTTTGGGGGCGGTAAAGTTTGTGGGTGTGGAGGAACTTTTCCCACTTGCGTTTGCCGGCGCTGGCCAGTTGATGAGGCGTTGGGAAGGCGAGGAGGAACTCCCATGAAGCGGGCGCGGTCCAGTCGTCGAAGGCGGCCAGGGCGGTGGAATAATATTCATTCAGCGCCGCCTGGAGCTGATTGACCAGCGCGGTGCGCTGGCCGATGAGCGTGATTTCATCACGGCAGAGCAGGCGCAATTCATGGGTGAGGGGATCCTGCGGACGAAGCGGACGCCAGAGATGGCCGTCGGTTCGCAAGGCGTCGGCGAAGCAGAAGGCGTCGAGGCGGTCGTTCTTGACGCCGGATGCGGCCTTGCGATCCCGATATCGCTCGGCGGCCTTGGGATTGAGGGGAAAGACCGGCAACTCGGCTTCCAGGAGGCGCTCGACCGCCGGGCCGTTGTTGGTCTCGATGGCGAAGCCGACAACGGCCGGCGAACCGTCGGGCGCTTTCAGGGCGGCGAGCTTGGCGCGCAGATCGGCCCATCCCTGGGGCGTATCGTCGATGCGGAGTTCAAAGACGATCGCGCCGGCGGGATCAACCAGGCACAGATCGTGATGGCCTCTGGCCCAGTCGAGCCCACCGTAATGAGTGAGAGTTGAAAAAGCAGTCGATGAGAGACCCGCCGCGGATTCGGCCGCGGTTGGAGAGGAGGGATCGGGAGGCGGGGATGCATTCATGGGGACTCCTTTAAAGCGCCGCAAAGGATTGTTCCCCTGGCCCGGCCTGCCGCCAATCGACCTGATACGGAGCCCTCTTGGGAGCGATGTTCTCTCAGACTTCTGGGCAGGCGCCTGGGCAGGGACCGGTGATCTTGTCAAAAGCCTCGAAGGCTGGGTGACGCGGGACCGTGACCTTGCCGTGGCGTCGGGGACAAAATCTGTGGCTATTGGAGAATGGACAATACCCATGGAAGCAGCCGACGGAGTTAAGGCAGAGGCCGGCGACAGTTTATTCACATCGGCGGCCGGCCGGCTTTTTCGCCGAGTTATCCACAATGCTGCTGCGCTGGCGTCCGGAGGGCCGCTGCGCAGCATCATGGATAACGTCGGAAACGGTATCAGGTGACCGGGTGACAAGGTGACCGAAAGACAACGCGGTGCAACCTTCTGTTGTCACCCCCTCACCTTGTCACCTTGTCACCTTGTCACTCTCGGGATCGCCCCCCCGACCTTGACCTCTCCCCGAACCTTAGCGACCATCCACCAAGGATGACCTACCTCCCCCCTCCTTACACTCCACCCTCCGTCGACGGCTTCAACGCCTCGCTTCCCTTCAGCCCGCCCGAGGCGCTCCGCTCCGCGCGTCAGGCATCGGTCATCCTCTTCGTCCTCGCCGGTCTCGCCCTCGCGGGCGGCTTGCTGTTCATGGCCGCCTCCAGAATCAACCCCGCCAGTTTTTCCCCCGAGCAGCGCGACCAGTTTCAGCAAATGGTCACGCAAACCGGGATGCCCCTCAAGACGATTCTCCTCTTCTTCGGCTGGATCATGCTGATCCCCGGCCTGCTCATGCTCACCCTCGGCTTTCTCGTGCGCACCGGCCGCTTGGGGGCCATCATCACCGCGATGGTCTGCAACGGCCTGCTGCTGATAATGGCCACCGTCGCCACCCTGCAAAACCTCTTCTTCCCCAGTCCCTCCGGCCCGATCGGCGCCTGCCCGTTCGTCGGGGCGGGAGCCATCATGATCCTCCTGATGCTGCGGCTTTTCGCCGCCGCGCGAGCGGCCAGCGCGGCGAAATCCATGACGGCGCAATATTATTTGCAATACATGCAGTTCCAACAAATGGAGGGAAGTGGAGGGAGCGGGTATGGGGCGATGCCGCTGCCGGGGGGAGAGGAGAAGAAGGCGTGACAAGGTGACAAGGTGACAAGGTGATGAAGATCACCGGAGGTAGCGGCCGAGTGGGATTTTGAAGTTCAGGGCGCGTCGGGGTTTTTGCATGGTGATATCCTCATCGCACGACCCCCAGCGCCGCCCAGCCGTAGATGAACGCGAGACACGCAAATATCCCGGTCAGCACTCCATATCCCAGCCGCAGCCACCACGCGGTTAGATGTTCTTTGACGTCAAAGACGCCCTGAAGCGCCAGTCGCACGGCCCAGAATACGAAAACGTACAGGCAAAACCCGCGAGCCAGCACGCTCTGGCGGGCCAGTTCGACCGGGCTGGTGACGCTGATGCAGCCAAAGGCAATGATCGCCATCACCACATATCCGCCATACGTCCAGTACATCTGGCGATGCAGGCGTGAAAGCGACCCAAAGCCTTCGCGCCAGTTGAGCCGGAAAGGCACCAGCGCCGACGCGACAAGAATGCAGAAATGAAGCAATCCGCCGATGAAGATAAGCTTCGACATCGTTTCCACAGACATCAGATCGCTCCCGTCACATGCATAAAAGGCACGATGATTCTCGTCACAAACGGCCCGTGAAACAGCAGCGGCGCCGGCAACAGTAAGAATGCAAAGGTGAACAGCCGGCCGCGCACGCCCGCTCCCAACCCCAGCCGCCGGCCCATTTTGCTCCGTTCGGCAAACAATCCCAGGGCCTGCAACAGGAAAAACAAAGTCGGCCCGCCGTATCCGCCGCCGGCGGGAAATGAAATCACGACATCATGAATCAACCCGCTGGCCAAGAAGCCTACAAAAACCGCCCCGCTCACGCCCAACCGGCGTGTCAGCGGCCGAAGCAAAAACCGATGCGTCAAATCGCGGAACGCCGTGTTCCACCGCCGCCCCCAGAAATCCGCGAGCCGCACCGACGCCAGCGGCCGATCCATCAAAGGCCGAGCCTCCACGCCCGCGCTTCGCAACCCGCACGACAGCAGATGAAACGCTCCAAAGTGCAGAACCATGACCATGCCGATCATGCCGACCCACCCGACTAAGTAAGGCTCATCTCTCGGCATCCACCTGGCCACGCCATAATACAAAGCGATTCCCACTGCGAACCGAACGGCGGCAACGAGCCATTCGCGCACGGATGGCGTAGCCGCCTTCAGCCGAGAATCAAAAAACGCCTCTGCATCCATTCCCGGCCAAGCCAGAAAATAACTCACATGCCGCCAGATCGGCGCCCGCTGCCGCGGCCTGCGCCGCCAGGTCAGCCATTTGAATCCGAACAAAATTGCCGCGGCCAGAACCCACATGAACGCCCAGCGCGGCCAGCGAGCGGACGCGAGCGCGACGACTGCGACTGGCAGAAGCGCCACCGGCGCCCATCCCTGCCACCAATGCAATCCGTCCGGTGTGCGCGGCAGGGGCTGGCCCTGAACGCCGGGAGGCCCTGGAAATCTCGAGGCGGACGGAGGCAAGATGTCTTCTTTCCGCTGGATACGCTAGATGCTTTTACGGTCGCCAAATAAGACCCCAAATAGGACTCCACGCAATGTCCGCTGCAAAAGTGGGTAGGTCGCAAAGAGCTTGTCCCGCGTCGTGAAAGTACCGGCGTCCTCTACAACAAAGCGAGATAAATCGCATCGGCTACCTGCGCATCCGCCTGTCTTACCGTCGAAATCAACCGCAGTATTTTTGACGGCATCGAATAACGACTCACTGTCGTTTGCGAACGGCTTTGGGTTTTTTGCCGCCAGGACCTCGACATTGTCGAAAAGTGATTCGACGCCCAGCCAGTTATCGTCCAGGTGGAACTGAGGCCACGCCAGCAGAATTCGCCGGGGCAAAAACTGACGCGCAAGGCGAAACCGAGGCGCCCAAAAGCGACCGTCGATCCACAATCCGCGTACTCTGGTAGCGATTGACTTTGCTCGCGCAATCGCTTCAAGGCAGGCAAACCGTTGGCTGCACGAGCCGTTGCCCTTGGCCAGCGTCATCGATGCCGGTTGAAGTTCATCCAAGCTGTATATGGGAGCGACTTTTTCTGCAAGCACTTTGTGCGCCGCTTGCAAATACGCAAGCCGGGCCTGCTTCAACCGATCGAGCCAGTTGGCGACGTCCTGAATTCCCTTCTGCTGATAATCAAGGATGGGCGTCGGCCCCAGATTCTCTTCACACAGTGTCGCCGCGTTTGCCATTTGAAGTGCAATTCTACCCGCTACGCCACAAAAAAAGATGGGCCCTCCTTGACGCAGAGGTCAGGTACGGAAAATGCCATAGGTCCAATTACCGCGCACCTCGCGAATACGCCCCCGCCATCTCCGCCGCCCTTCCGCCGCCCACCCCATTCCTCTTCAACGGCACATCCGTCGCTCCGGCGATCCGCACGGCGGCGTGCTCCATCTGGCGGCGGGAGGAGCCGCTCACCAGGGGGGCCGAAAACAGCCGGCCGCGGTCGGCAAATACAAGCTGCAATTCCAGCGTCCCGTCGCTCACGCGGCGAGTTGATCCATTGCTCCCGCGCAGGCGCGAGCCGGGCACAATGTCCCAATGCAGGGCCTGGTCGGCCCGGACCACGCATTTGAGGCGCACAAATTCCAGCCCGCTCTCTTTCCCCTCATACCGAAAGAACGGCCCGCGCCGGATTTGCAACAAACTCAGCGCGAGAATAAACGCCGCAGCGACGATCAAGCCGGCCGGCCCGAGCAAAACCGCGGCCAGGAAAATCCAGCCGGTCATGCCGGCGAGTTTGCCGAAGATGAGCCAACCGGCGAGAAATCCGAGCGCCGCGATGCCGATCATCTTGGCAAAGCGATTGCGAATCCCGCGCGCGCACGGCACGACGACGACTCGCGCGTCCTCCACGCGCACCGTCCAAGGCAGCACCTCCGTATACCAAAGCCCGCCGGTCCGCCGCATTTGGCCTGGAAGAATTTCCTGAATCATCGCCATACCCCAAAAACGCTTCGCAGATTTTTCACGGCTCGACTGAGCTCGCCGAAGTCCGCGAAGACGCGAAGAAAATGCAAGACTCACCACAGAGGACACAGAGGACACAGAGGAAATTCAAAATTAGATTATATCTGTATTTTGATTTACCTCTGTGTTCCTCTGTGTCCCCTAGCGAGGCGCAGCCGAGCGGGTGGTGAATCCCTCTTTTGAATTTCTTCGCGTTCTTCGCGTCTTCGCGGTGAAGATTGTCTTCGACTCTCCACAAAGCCTTTATCGGCCAAATGTGAGGCTTCTTGGGGGCATGAAATCCTGCTTCATGGCCTGCTTGGCAAGCTGTAGGGTTTCTTCCGCGATGGCGTTGGCCTTCTCGGTCCCGCGGCGCAGGGCGGCGATCACGTCATCCGGGCGATCCTCGAAATGCTTGCGGCGAGTGGCGATGGGTTCGATAATACCGGTGAGGATTTCGATCAGTTTGCGCTTGATCTCGACATCGCCCACCTTGCCCTGCCGGTAGGCTTCCTGGCGCTCGGCGACCCAGGCCGCGTCGGGATTGAAGGTCTCGTGAAAAATCCACAGCGGATTATTTTCCACCGTGCCGGGATCGGTGGCCCGCAGGCGTTTGGGATCGGTGTACATCCCCATCACCTTCTTTTTGATCACGTCGGGTGTGTCGGAAAGAAAGATCGCATTGTTCAGCGACTTGCTCATTTTGAGCAAATTGCCATCGGGACCGGGCGCGCCGGTGCCGACCAATCGCAGCACGCGGCCGAGCTTGGGTTCAATGATCGGAAACAGTCCCCCGCGGGCCAGGTAGTCTTTATCTTCCGTCTGCGGATTGACGCCGCAGTAGACCTGATCGAATTTCCGAGCCACTTCGCGCGTCAATTCGAGATGCGGCAGTTGATCCTGCCCCACCGGCACCAGCGCCGGCCGAAAGGCGAGGATGTCCGCGCATTGCCCCACCGCATACAGCGGAAACCCAAACGGGTAATTGTCGCCGAGTTCCTTGTCGCGGATTTCGTCTTTGAGGGTGGGATTGCGCATCACCCGGTTGAACGGGATCAGCATGGAAAAGAAAAACGTCAGTTCATCGATGGCCGGCACTTCGCTCTGCACGAACATCGCGCTTTTTTCGGGGTCGATTCCGCATGCGAGCCAATCGGTGGCAATGTCCAAGACGCTCTGGCGGATGTCATCAGGACGGTCGGCCCGCGTGGTGAAGGCGTGCTTGTTGGCGATGATGAAAAAGCAGTCAAACTGGTCCTGCAGGGCGAGGCGGTTCTCGACGCTGCCGACATAGTGGCCGAGGTGCAAGCGGCCGGTGGGGGTGTCGCCGGTCAAAAGACGTTCTTTAACGCTCATGGCGACGTTATACACGATGGGGGCGTGACACCAAGGGGTTGAGCGTGGTGCGGGTCGCCGTGGGTCGATGCGCCGGGAAATGAGTGGGATTTAAGATTCTTGACAAACCCGCGACCGGACTCGAGCGTATTACCATAGCATTCTTAGTGTCTGCGGCGAGGGAAACTATTATGCTGCCATCCACGCCTTTGGTTCGCGAGAGATCGCAGAGTTCGACTGCCGGCCTGCTATTTGCATTTGTCTCATTGGCTTACTGGCTCGCCTGCGCCCCAAGTTACAGTCGGCCCTTATGGCCGCGGCCCGAGCGCATCGTTGAGGGCATTCCCTGGATTTGGGTGTTTGGAATCCCACTGTTTACGTTGGCGCTTCCTGGCGGCCGAGTGTGTCGGAGAGCGCTCGGAGCATTTGGAGTGGTTACGGCGATTATCGACGCATGGACGTTACCATACGCTAACATGAATCCCCATAATGGCGTCGAATTGAATCTTGTGGTGGATAATCTGATCCTGGTATTACCACTTCATTTGCTCGTGACCGTTTTGGTAGCGCCGTTAAGCCGATTCATTTCGAACCGGATAAGCATCTTTCACGGCAGGGTTGTGACGGCGATTATAGTTGCCGTCGCGGTAATCTTTCCGTTCGCGTATGGCTCGATTATGAGAACGCTCGACAATGCGAGCGCAGCGAGGATGGCCGACGAAGATTGGGCCAGCCATCGGGCAGGAATCATTACCGGGCAACCAATTTTGTACCATGAAACCGCGGACGGCAGTTTTACATCTTATTTCGACACTGCAAGTGGCCTACCCCTATGGGAGTCATGGTATGAACTTTATGAACCAGCCTATACCGCTGAGGTTCGCCGACTTATCGCGACCAAAGGTGTACCAAGTTGGTCGCAGAAGACTCACTTGGTTTTGGACGCGGATATTATTCGCATCGCTTCTGATGCAGGGATGACGAAAGTGTCGTCCTACCCCTACCAAATCACGCCAAAACTTCGGCTTGAGCGCGAGAACGTAATCGTCATTTACGGGACAAGCGGGGGCCTATTCTCCCGTCGCCTGCCCATTGGCTACGACCAGACGACATTCTTGCCCGTATCCAACAGTGGTAATACAAACGATCCCGTGTTCGTTGGGCAGATGGACAAATATCCCGGCGATTACTTTGTCCGCAGCGGCAAATCAGTCGTCGTCTGCACGGCCGATGGCGCAATCCTTGAGTCGGCGGATTGTGAACCGCCGCCTTCAACGCGGCCTTGCGGGAATTGACGGTTTGTAAGCTATTCCGCGCTGACCGTCTCGGCGACATGCTGCGATGAGATCGGCGATCCCGGCGGAACCAGGCCCGGCGAAGTATCGGGCGCGTTGACCTTCTGGAACGCCGAGGCGGGAAGCTGGGCCTGCTGGGCGCGCTCGATGAGGGTTATCAGAGCTTTGATTTCCTGGAGGCTTTCGGGACTGCCCCACATGAGGACCCAATCGACGTGCCAGTTGCAGCGTTCAAACGTGCAGCCTTCGAGGTAGCGCACCGTCTCGCGCAAAACCAGCGTACAGCCGATAAAATGGCAGCGCACAAAGGCCTGGCCGCTGATATAGATGGTCTGATCCTTGAATGTGACGCCTTCGTGCTTGGTCAGGAGCATGGAAAAACCTCCAAACGCCGCCTGGAAAGTACATGATTCGCCGCGGCCATACTGGCAGAGGGGCCTCCGGCTGTCAAACCATCGGCCGGAACGGCGGAGAGCTTCAGTTGGCGAGGGCCTCTGGCCCAAGGGTTTAAGGGGTTCAAGAGTTCAAGGGGTTCAAAAGTACAGGCGCTCGCGCGACGCCGGAACAGCGATTCACCGTTAAACGCTTGAACCCTTAATCCCTTAAGCCCTCATGCGTCGGGGCTTGCATCCCGCCCATCCAGCCCTAACATTCGCCCTGAGACGGAGGCCCCGGCTTTTCATCCCCCGCGGCTTGGCAGCTCATGAACCTATTGGAAGTGACGAAACTTTTCAAAAGCTACAGCGGACGCACTGTCGTCAATGATGTCAGCTTCATTTTGCGCCAGCAGGAGATCGTCGGCCTCCTCGGCCGAAACGGGGCCGGGAAGACGACGACCTTCCGCATGATACTGGGCATGGTGGAGCCGGACAGCGGGGCCGTCGCGTTTGATGCGCGGGACATCACCTTCCTCCCCATGTACCGCCGGGCACGCCTGGGCATCGGCTACCTGAGCCAGGAGCGCAGCGATTTCCGCCGCCTGACCGTCTGGCAAAACCTCGCGGCGATTCTTGAGACCCTCTCCCACCGCCTCACCCGCGCCCAGCGGCGCCGCCGCGCGGATATGCTGCTTGAGCATTACGGTCTCAACCACGTGCGCGACCAGCGCGCCGAGACCCTCAGCGGCGGCGAGCGCCGCAAACTCGAAATCGCCCGGGCATTGGTCACCGAACCCAAGCTGATCCTGCTGGATGAGCCGTTCAGCGGCGTGGACCCCATTGCCGTCGAAGACCTGCAGCGAGAAGTCCGCCGCCTCAAGGAAGAATTCGGCAAAAGCGTGCTGGTCACCGATCATAACGTGGCCCAGACACTGAAGGTGTGCGATCGCGCCCTCATCATCAACGACGGCCAGGTTTTCAAGGAAGGCTCCCCCCGCGAGATTATCAATGACCCGGCCGTCAAGGCCGCCTACCTCGGCAACACCTTCCGCGGCGACGAATTCGATTGATTCGGAAGCGCCTTTTCCCCGCCCCCGGTATTTCCGGGGGAGGGTCAGGGAGGGGGCTCGCCCAACAACACTCCCCTTTGCAATAATTCCGCGCGCCGGGGATGAAATTCCCCCCTTCCCTGGTTTATGATGTCTAGAATTCCTCAGGGAGCGAAGGATGAAGTTTTCCAAGTCCATCTATATCGCAGCAGCCGGCATGGCCGTCGGCTTGGCCATGATCATTCTCGCCCCCGCCGACGGTCCGGCCCAGGCGACTCAGCCAGCCGCCAATCCCGACGCGATGGCCCTGGTCGGCAAGCCCGCCCCCGATTTCAAAATCCCCGGCCTCGACGGGACGACCCATTCCCTCGCCGACGTAAAAGGCAGCGTCGTCATTCTCGACTTCTGGGGCGTCTGGTGCGTCCCCTGCCATCTCGCCCTGCCGCATCTTGATGCGCTGTATCAGAAGGATTCCGCCCAGGGGCTCAAAGTCCTTGCCATCGACAATGGCGACGAAAAGGACCGCGTTCAGCAATTCGTCACCCAATCCAAGCTCACGCTGCCGGTCTTGCTCGACCCCGATTCGGCGGCGGCCAACGCTTATAAAGTTGATGAATATCCCCAGACGGTGGTGATCGGAAAAGACGGCGTCATCAAGAATATTTTCATCGGCTTCAACGAAAAAACGTCCCCCGACCTTCTCGAAAGCGCCGTCACCGCGGCGATGAATGACACGGGTACTCACTAGATTGCATAGAATGTCTCCCGGCCAAGGAGTTCACATGCGAGCGGTTATTCTCAGCGGCGTTGCTTCGCTCCTCATCGCGGCCGGCGTTTCTTCCGCCGCGCCGACCACGCAACCCGCGGCCCCGCCCGCCGCTGCCGCCGCGCCGCAGGTCGCCGTTCCCGATCAGCTCAAGACCATGAGCGACGCCTATCGCAAACTCAAGAGCCTCTCCCTGACCGGGTCGATCGACCTCAACGCCGATATCGGGGGCGAAAAAGCCAATCGCCACGCGGATTTCACCGCGTCCTTTGCCGCTCCCATGAAATTCCGCCACCAGGTGAAAGACGACGTCACCGTGGCCGCGGGCGATAAGGCTTACGTTTTTGTCCCCGCGGCCAACACCTACACTGAAGACACCGCCCCCACGGAGCGCGGCCACTTCCTCGACCTGTCGGATGACGCCCGCGACGTGCTGCGCTCGCAGGACATGTCCCTGGTGATGGCTCTTTCCGACAACGGCGCCGCGGAGCTTCTCTCCAACGCGACCGACGCCACTCCCGTAGCGGATGTCGCCATCGACGGCAAAAAATATCCGGCCGTCACCATCACCCGCGCCGGCGACGACACCACCGTCATTCTTGACCCCGACACCCATCTCATCCGCCGAGTTGTGGTTGATATGTCGCGCGGGTTGCGCCAGCAGGGCGCTGATGTGAAAACCGCCATCCTCACCACCGATTATTCGCAAACAACGCCCAACGCCGCCGTGAAACCTGAAGATCTCGCCTTCGCTCCGCCGCCGACCGCGCAGGCGCAGCAGCAGGAAAGCTCCGACGCGATGGCCATGGTCGGCAAACCCGTCCCGCATTTCGCGCTCTCCACCATGGACGGCGCGGAAGTGTCGGATGTATCCATGAAAGGGAAAGTGTTCGTCCTGGATTTCTGGGCCACCTGGTGCGGCCCATGCGTCGAATCCCTGCCCGGCCTCGATGACATCTACCAGCGCCGCAAAGCCGACGGCCTGAAAGTGTTTGCCGTAAACCTTGAGGAAGACGCCGGCAAGATCAACGCCTTCCTCGGCCAGCATCCGATCAAGATCCCGATCCTCATGGATTCCGATGGAAAAATCGGCGCCGCCTTCGGCGCCCAGGCCATTCCCGAAACCGTCATCGTCGGCAGCGACGGCATCGTGAAAAAAGTCTGCATCGGCTCCGGCCACGAGCAGGACATCTCTGACGCGCTGGATTCCGCGATGGCGCCGGCCGCGACGCCGCACTAATAATGCTTCCAAGATGCCCCTACTCGGCGATTCCGCAGTTGGCGCAAATCCAACTCGCCCGCGTGCATTTCCAACGCGACGCCCGCTCCGATAAACCGCACAAACCCCCGCGCAACTTAATCTACATTCTACCGATCAACCGCCCCTCGTTTCTTGCCATTTCCCGGCCGCATAATCTCCCGGATTTCCCGGCGGCCATTCAACTTATGTGACCGATCTTGCAAAGTTTAACAGCCCCGCATCCGATGAGATTCCGGGAGTCGCACATGGCGGCGCTCGGGGCCGGATGTCACTGCCTCCTCTCGCGGACACAGGCTGATAGGGGTTGCTGATGAATCCAGAGTTGCTGAACCGAATCAATAAGTGCCAGAATCTTCCTTCCCTGCCGGCCATCGCGGTGCAGGTGTTGGAACTGGCCCAGCGCCCCACCGTGGACATCGGCGAGATCGCCCGTGTCATCTCCAAGGACCCGGCCCTGTGCAGCAAAATCCTCAAGACCGTCAACAGCAGTTTTTATGGCCGCGCTCACGCGGTCTCGACGATCAGCAACGCGCTGGTCGTCATGGGCCTGCAAAGCGTCAAGACGCTTGTCCTGACGTTTTCGCTGGTCAATAACCTCGCCTCGACGACCGCCAAGGGATTCACCCACCTCGCTTATTGGAAGCGCAGCATCTACGCCGCCACGGCAGCCAAGACCATCGCCAAAAAAGTAAAGCTCGTGCAGCAGGAGGAAGCCTTCCTTGCTTCGCTCCTGGCCGACATCGGAATGCTCGTGCTCGAAGCGGCGCTGGGAAAGGAATACTGTGGAATCTGCGCCAAGGCCGTCACCCACCAGGACCTCATCGCCCTGGAGAACCAGGCCCTCAAGTCAACCCACGCCGACGTTGGCGCCATGCTTGCCGCCCAATGGAAATTCCCGCCGATTCTGGCGCACCCCATCGCCTTCAGCCACGAGCCTGCCAAGGTCCCCGATCCGGCTGTCCGCAAGCTGGCTGAAGTCGTCGAGCTCGCCGGCTATTGCGGCGACGTTTTCGTCGACAAGGCCGCCGCCGGCCCGATCAGCACGGTGCGCCAGCTTTGCTCCTCGCGCTACCAGATGACCCCCGAGGATTGCGACGCGCTTCTTGAGGAGATCGCCGTGCGCACGCGCGAAATCGCCGGCCTGTTCGAGATCAACATCGGCTCGGGGATCAGCTACGAGGCGATTCTGGCCAAGAGCCGCGACCTGCTCGTCGAGCAGACCCTCCAGAATCAGCAGACGCACACCGAACTGGAAGAACAGAACCTGCGCCTCAAGGAGCAGGCCACCCTGGACGGCCTCACCGGCCTGTCCAATCGCGCTCATTTCGACGCGACGTTACGCGAGCAATTCACCGCCATTGCGGCCAACAAACCGCTCACGCTGCTCATGTTTGACCTGGATAAATTCAAGAGCATCAACGACAACTACGGCCACCAGACCGGCGACGAAGTGATCAAGTGCGTGGCCAACGTCCTCAAGACCGCCGCCCGCAAGCAGGACCTGGCTGCGCGCTACGGCGGCGAGGAAATGGCTCTCATCCTGCCCGGCACGTCCCGCGCCACCGGCGCCATCATCGCCGACACCATCCGCCGCGCCGTCGCGGCCCAGTCCGTCGACAGCGACGGCAAAACCGTCACCGTCACCGTCAGCATCGGCGTAGCCACCGCCGAACAAGGCGGCCGCCTGACGACGCCGGCGCATCTCATCAAGGCGGCGGATTTGGCGGTTTATGCGGCTAAACATGGCGGGCGGAATTGCGTGAAGGTGTGCGCGTTGCCCGCCAGCGCCGCCACCGCGGCGGCGTGATTCGCGTCCTTCGGCATTTTCTTCTCGGCGTCTTTGAGTCTGGGCGTTCATTCCTCCGTCTTCTTCCAAACGATCCCTTTCGCTAGAATCCCCTGGCACGCACTCATACGTTGAGGTTTTTCCTTGTCTGTCACCCAGGATACGAACACCGCGCTTCCTGCCCAGGCCCAGCCCTCCGCCGGACCAGCCGCGCCAATCACGTCGCCAAAACCTGCCGGCCGCATGGTCCAGCTCGACGTTCTTCGCGGGGTGGCCATTCTCCTGGTAATGGGGCGGCATTTCGCCGTCAGTCCCACCCAGGCCGGCTGGCTCAGCTTCCCCGCTGGCGTCTGGTACGTCTTCGGCTGGACCGGCGTCGACCTCTTTTTCGTCCTCAGCGGGTTTCTCGTCGGCGGCCTGCTCCTGGGCGAACTCCGCAAATACGGCCGCCTCGATGTCTTCCGCTTCATCATCCGCCGCATCTTCAAAATCTGGCCCGCCTATTACGTACTGGTTCTTGGCAGCATCGCCATCCACGCCA
>JBEKYH010000104.1:0-12181 GCA_049511115.1 Tepidisphaeraceae bacterium
GATGAGGAGAAGGTCAATCTCGGCGAGGTTGAATTCGCTGAGCGTGTCGCGGATGTTGAGGGCGCTGACGTTATCAATCACCAGCGGAATGGCCTGGCAGCCCTGGCGAGTGATGCGCTCGACCTGCCGGGTGGCGGCGAGATTGCCGACGATGCAGGCGGTGCGGACGCGGCGGTCGAGATGGCAGATGAGGGCTTCGATCAGGGAAGTTTTTCCCGAACCGGGCGGGCCGACGATGGAAATGACGGATACGCCGGCGGCGTCGAAGGCGGCGCGGTTGGCGCGGGCGATTTGGTTGTTCAATTCAAATCGGGAGTTTAATTCTTTGGACATAACCGCCGCTCCGCATTACAGGCGAATGCTTAGAAGTTGCCGTTGTAAGGTCATTTCGCCGGGCAAATCGGCGCCGAGTTTCAAATACCATTCCTCCTGCGCGATGAGTTCGGCCCGGAAGGCGTCGTTATCGACGGCTTGCAGGGCCTGGAAATCAGGCGGGGAGACGGCGATGCCTTCCAGGTCAATGTCGTCGGCGAGCGGCATCCAGCCGATGGGCGATTCGACGGCGACGGCCATGCCGCGACAGCGGTCGATGATCCATTTGAGAATGCGGACGTTTTCACCGAAGCCGGGCAAGAGGTATTCGCCCTTGTCGTTCTTGCGGAACCAGTTGACATGGAAGATGCGCGGTGGGTCGCTCATCTTCTTGCCCATGCGGAGCCAGTGGTCGAGGTATTCGCCGATGTTGTAGCCCATGAAGGGAAGCATGGCCATCGGATCGCGGCGAACGACGCCGACCTGGCCGGCGGCGGCGGCGGTGGTCTCACTGCCGAGGTTCGCGCCGACAAAAACGCCGTGCATCCAGTTGAAGGCCTGGAAGACCAACGGGATGGTTTTGGCGCGCCGGCCGCCGAAGATGATGGCGGAGATTTCCACGCCGTTGGGATCGTTGGCGGACTCATCGAGGGCGGGGTTGTTGGACATCGGCGCGGTGAAGCGGCTGTTGGGATGGGCGGCCTTGGCGTTGGATGCCGGCGTCCAGGGGTTTCCCTTCCAGTCGATGCATTGCTGTGGCGGCTGTGGCGTTTTGCCTTCCCACCAGACATCGCCGTCGGGGAGGAGGGCGACGTTGGTGAAGATGGTGTCGTGGCTCATGCAGGCCATGGCATTGGGATTGGTCTGCTCGTTGGTGCCGGGCACGACGCCGAAGTAGCCGGCCTCGGGATTGATGGCGCGGAGGCGGCCGGTCTTTTCATCGACCCACATCCAGGCGATGTCATCGCCGACGGTGGTGATCTTCCAGCCGGCCCGGCGGTATTTCTCGGGCGGGACCAGCATGGCGAAATTGGTCTTGCCGCAGGCGCTGGGGAAGGCGGCGGCGACATAGGCCTTTTGGCCGGGAGTGGCGACGCCGCTGATGAGCATGTGCTCGGCCATCCAGCCTTCGCGGCTGCCCTGGTAGCCGGCGAGGCGTAAGGCGAGACACTTTTTGCCCAGGAGCGCGTTGCCGCCGTAGCCGCTGCCGAAGCTCCAGACGGTGTTATCCTGAGGGAAATGGCAGACAAAGCGGCGGTCGGGATGGCAATCGCCGACGCTGTGCAGGCAGCGTGTGAAATCCTGGCCGTCACGGAATTGCTTCCAGGCGGCCAGGCCCATGCGGGTCATAATCCCCATGTTGACGGCGACGTAGAGTGAGTCGGTGAGTTGAACGCCGACCTTGGCGAGCGGCGAGCCGATGGGACCCATGACGAAGGGGATGACGTACATGGTGCGGCCGGCCATGCAGCCGCGGAAAAGTTCAGAGAGTTGGGCGTAGGCGCCCTGTGGCTCGAGCCAGTTGTTGGTCGGGCCGGCGGTCTTTTCTTCGGGCGTGCAGATGAAGGTGGATTGCTCGGTTCTGGCAACATCGTTAGGGTTGCTGCGATGCAGGTAGCAGCCGGGACGCTTGTCCTGGTTCAGGGGAATGAAGACGCCTTCACGCACGCCCTGGGCAACAAGCTCTTTTCGTTCGCGCGGGCTGCCGTTGCAGACGACAATGCGATCGGGGCGGCACAGGCCGATGCAGTCCTTGATCCATTGCTGGACGGTTGGAGATGGGGACGGCTGCGCGTCGGCATGGGGCCGCGTATCGGTGAGCGGCTTGCGGGCGCGGGATGCGGTCAGCGTCGTCATGGTCTGTAGAATCATCGAATGTTAGCGGCTGGCCGAAAATCGGAGCTTGCCCGACTTGTGGCCTAGGTGGATTTGCTGAGAGGGGCGGTTTGGGAGCCGTTGCTTGCTCGAACGTGCGCAGTCCGATTACAACAGGGGCAATGGCCGGCAAGGCAAAACCGCTCATCCCGCCCGCGCTCGATTTTCTATACGCCTTTTACCTGTCCGATAAGGGAAAAGCCGCTTTTGAATGGACGGCGGGGCCGTTTTCGGAGATTACCGGGTACCCAGCGGGCACGCTGGAGAAGACCGGTTTGAAGAGCCTGATCTACCCCAAGGATGCGCGCCTGCTGAAAGATCGCCCGTCGGTTCTGCTCGCGGGGCAGGCGGATGTGCGGGAATACCGCCTTTTGACGGCCGATGGCCACTTGAAGTGGCTCCGCGATTACGCACAACCGATCCGCAGCGAGCCTGATGGCCGGTTATTCGTCATCGCTTCGGCTCAGGAGATCACCACGGCGAGGCGCTCGCAGGAGGAAATGAGGCGGCTGGCGTCGATTATCGAGCATTCGCAGGACGCCATCATGGACATGACGCTGGATGGCGTGATCGTGAACTGGAATCGGGCGGCGGAGCGGATTTATGGGTATGCGTCGGACGAAGTGAAGGGGCGTTCGGCGACGCTGCTGGTTCCGGCCGATCGCATGGATGAAACGGCGAGGATTCTCTCCACGGTTCGGCGCGGGGGCGTGAGCCGGATGGAAACGCTGCGGGTTCGCAAGAACGGCGCGGTCATACCGGTCGCCCTTACCGTGGCGCCGGTGCGCGATGCGTTGGGTCAACTGGTGGGAACTTCGACCATCAGCCGCGATATTTCACAGCTCAAGAATGCCGAATCGGCATTGCAGGAATCGGCGACCAAGACGGCGTCGATTCTTACCACGATGGTGGACGGCGTTGTCACCATTGACGAGCGCGGCATGGTGGACTCAATGAATCCGGCGGCGGAGCGATTGTTCGGGTACGCCGCCAGCGAGGTTTTCGGGCGCAATGTGAAAATGCTCATGCCCGAGCCGTACAAATCGGAGCATGACGAATACCTGGCCAATTACCTGCGAACGGGCGTGGCCAAGATCATCGGCATCGGACGTGAGGTGGTGGGACGGCGCAAGAACGGCTCGACATTTCCCATGGATCTGGCGGTCAGTGAAATGCTCATGGGCCCGCGGCGGCTGTTCACGGGAATTGTGCGCGACCTGACCGACCGCAAGCGCCTGGAACGCGAAATCCTTGAGATCAGCGACCGCGAGCAGCGCCGCATCGGGCAGGATTTACATGACGGGCTTGGCCAGCAGTTGGCGGGGATCGGCTTCCTGAGCAAAGCCCTGGAGCAGCGCCTGCAAAAGAAGTCGGTGCCGGAATCCGCGGACGCCAGCGAGATCGCGCATCTGGTGTCCGGGGCCATCGCGCAGGCGCGGGGAATGGCGCATGGGCTGCATCCGGTGGATTTATCGGCGACGGGACTGATGTCCGCCTTGAAGGAACTGGCCCTGACCGTCGAACACACGTTCCGCATCTCCTGCACATTGAAGTGCGAAGAGCCGGTTTTGCTGGCGGACAATGCCGTGGGGACGCACATTTATCGCATCACCCAGGAGGCGGTGAACAACGCCATCAAGCACGGAAAGGCGGAACACATTTCGATTGTCTTGATCCGCGCCCGCGATACAATCACCGCGTCGGTGCGTGATGACGGCGTCGGCTTCCCCGAGGTCCTGCCGGAAAAAAAGGGAATGGGACTGCAAACCATGCGGTATCGCGCCGCATTGATCGGGGCTACGTTGTCGATCCTGAGGTTGCCGACGGGTGGAACGCGCGTGGACTGCGCGTTACGCGAGCCGGACACCGTTCTTGAAGGCGATGCCAATGGCAAAGATTCTGACTAAACCACAGAACGCGCGGCACAGAATATTCCTGGTGGACGATCACCCAGTCCTGCGCCAGGGAATGGGGCGGCTGATCAACGATCAACCCGACATGATCATCTGCGGGGAGGCGGAGTCGCCGCCGGACGCGATGCGGCTGCTGGCTGCGGCGAAGGCGGACGTGGTGATTGTTGATCTCACGCTCAAGGGGGGCGACGGGCTGGAATTGTGCAAACAGATTCGCGACCGCTGGAAGGATTTGCCGATTCTCGTCGTCTCAATGCACGACGAATCGCTGTATGCCGAGCGGGCGTTGAAGGCCGGCGCACGCGGCTACGTCATGAAACAGGAGCCCCAGGAAACCGTCATGACGGCCATCCGGACGGTGGCCAAGGGGCAGGTTTACCTGAGCACCGCCATTTCCGCCAAGCTTTTGCAGGGCCTATCCGGGCCGCATTCGTCGGCCGACCTTCCGCCGCTGGCTCGCTTGACGGACCGCGAACTGGAAATTTTCCGCCTGATCGGCGAAGGGCATAGCGTCCGGGCGATCGCCGAAAAGCTGTTCCTATCGACGAAGACGATCGAGGCGCATAAAGAGCACATCAAGCAGAAGCTCAATTTGAAAAGCAGCAATGAATTGCTGCAATATGCGATTGAGGCGAGGGTGACGGAGCGCGGATAAGAAATGCAAGTCTCACCGCCCGGTCGCAGTAGCGACCTAGAGGCGCAGAGGACGCGGAGGAAATCAGGACTGAGGGCCGAGGACTGAGGACTGAGAAAAAATTCCTCGGCGTTCTCTGCGCCTCCAGGTCGCTACTGCGACCGGGCGGTGAAATTTGTATTTCTTCTCGCTCTTCGCGTCTTCGCGGTGAAAAATTTTTTCCGCCGAGCCCACGGGTCAGGGCGCTAGCCGATCTAGTTTCCAGTCGGTTTCGCCAATGCGCACATAACAGAAACGGTCGTGCAGGCGGCTGGGGCGGCCTTGCCAGAATTCGATGCGGTCGGGTTTGAGGAGGTAGCCTCCCCAAAAAGGGGGGAGGGGAACTTCCTGGCCGTGGAATTGTTTTTCGATTTCACGCCAGCGGGATTCGAGCGCGGGGCGGTCGGGGACAACTGAGCTTTGATCCGAGGCCCAGGCGGCGATGCGGCTGCCGCGCGGGCGGGTGCGGAAGTATCGCTCGGTATCCTCACGCGAGAGCGGTGTTACTGCGCCCGAAACGCAGACCTGCCTCTCCAGGTCGCGCCAATAGAACGACAGTGCGCCGCGCGGATTGGCGGCCAGTTCGCGGCCCTTGCGGCTATTGGTGTTGGTAAAGAAGGTGAAGCCGGCGGCATCGACGCCTTTGAGGAGGACCATGCGAACGGAAGGCTGGCCATCCATGCTGGCGGTTGCAAGGGCCATGGCGTTGGGGTCGATGGTTTTGCCGGTGAAGAGGCCGTGGAAGGCTTTGTAAAGATCAACGCCGAATTTGCGAAATCGGCCGCCGCGGGCGCCTGTGGCGTCGGCGAACCAGCGCTGAAACTGCGCGATCGGATCAGGGGCGAGGTCGGCGCGGTCGAGCGAGGATAAGGAATATTCTTCGCGGAGATCAGCCAGAGCCATGAAAGACAATTTACCCGGACAGGGGTTGGGGTCACAAACCTGGTGTTGACAGACCCGTCGTTGGCGCGGGGGCGTGACGCTCGATTATGCGGAAAGGCGAAGAACCCTCACCCCAACCCTCTCCCTGAGTACATGGAGAGGGGGTAAAGGTTGTCGCGCTTTTTTCGGGCTTACCCCGCGCTGGTGACATCCCCAGCCTTTGGGTATACCATTCCGCCGCTATGCCCAAGATCACTGTTGACGGAAAAACCATTGAGTGCAAAGACCGCCAGATGATCCTTCAGGCTTGCCAGGATCATGGCGTTGCATTGCCGTCCTATTGTTATCACCCGGGGCTTTCGATTCCCGCGTCATGCCGGATTTGCCTGGTGGAAGTGGAGGGGATTCCCAAGCTGGTTCCCTCCTGCCAGACGCAAATCCGCGATGGCATGGTAGTCCATTCGCTTTCCACCAAGGCCATCGCCAACCAGAAACAGGTGATGGAATACCTGCTGATCAACCACCCGCTGGATTGCCCGGTTTGCGATCAGGCTGGCGAATGCTTCCTGCAGGATTATTCCTACCATTACGGCCGCAGCCAAAGCCGCTTTGAGGAAGACAAGGCCAAGAAGCCCAAGAAGGATGTCGGCGATCACATTTATCTGTATTCCGACCGGTGCATCATGTGCACGCGGTGCGTGAGATTCACTCGCGAAATCAGCGGCAGCAGCGAGCTTTTCGTTGAAGGCCGCGGGCATCGCGAGGAAATTGATATTTTCCCGGGAAGACCGTGCAATAATAAGCTCGCGGGGAATGTCGTCGATCTTTGCCCGGTGGGGGCGCTGCTGGATAAAGATTTCCTCTTCAAGCAGCGCGTGTGGCTGCTGCAAAGCACACCGTCGATTTCGCCCGTGGATTCAGGGGGCGAAAACATCTATCTCGATCACAATGAGGGCGTTGTGTATCGCATACGCGCTCGGATCAATCACGACGTCAATGAGTGGTGGATCAGCGACGACACGCGATATTCCTATAAGGTGATTACCGACGCCAAGCGGCTGAAGCAGGCGATGCACAAGGAGCATGGGGCTCCTGTGGCCGCGCCGTTCGCCAAGGCGTTGGAAGAAGCCGTCGCGGGATTGAAGAAGGCGGCTGAGAGCGGCGATGGCAGCTTGTATGCGGTGATGTCGCCGATGATGTCGTGCGAGGAGGCGTGGCTGCTGGGGCGGTTTATCCGTTCCTTGGATTCGCGGGCGCTGCTGGTGCTTGGGCCGGCGCCGACTACCGGGCAGAATGAAGTGTTTAAGAATTCGCTGACTGGGAAGCAGACGTTTGTGATTCAGGGTGAGAAAGTCCCCAACGCGGCCGGCATTCGGCGCGTGCTGGCTCTCCTGGGCGGGCCGACCGCGACATTTGACGAACTATTCAGCCGGCCGGAGACGGCGAAGCTGGCCGGTGGGTGGATTGTGGGCGGGTATCTGTCGGCGTGGCTGCCGCGAAGTCTGCCGCCGGTGCTGGGGAAGGGCTTCCGCGTATTGCAGGATACATTGCACAGCGAATTCGCCGAGGGCGTGGATATTGTTCTGCCCGCGGCATTCTGGGCCGAAAAGGACGGATGCTGGGAAAATTACGCGGGCAAAATACAGGCGTTCTCCGCCGGCATCGCACCGCCGGAAGGGGCGCGGCGCGAGGGAGACGTTTACCTGTCGCTGCTGGGCGAAACCGGAATGTATCGTGCCGACGCCGTCCGTGCACAGATGGGCGCGCCCTTTGCTGAGGTGAAAGTGCCGACGGAAGGTGCGGCAGAGCCGGCCTTTGAGTTCGCCGAATTATGAGGCAGGGGACCTGGACATTGGCCGCGGCCGTCGCGGCGGGGTGCGCTGCCCAACCGGTCGCGACGACGCGACCGACCACTAGCGGCGTGTTGGCGCACGTGATCTGGTATCAGGACGCCAAGAGCCAGATGCGCTTTGCGTACCCGGATTCGTGGCATCCAGTGACGGATGATACGGTCCTGACGTTGGTGCCGGTGGGTGAGTCGAAGATCGGCTTGCACACGGTGGTGATCGACGAACCGGATTTGCCTCCCCATTTCCCGGGGTTGATTCCCCTGGGGCTGGTCGAGGCGGGATTTGTGGCGGACGTGCAAAGCCGCTACAAACAAGTGGTATTGACGCCCTCGACGGAGCGGCTGTTGGCTGGGGTCAAAGGGCGGTTCGTGCAGGCGAAGGGCAAGGGCGATCTGGGTGAAAGGGTCGTTGTGGCTTTGCTGTGCGTTCGCGGCGATCATGTGTTCCTGATCGACGCGGAAACGGACGCCGCAGGGGCGGCCGCCGCCCGCGCGGCATTTGAGACGGTGGTTAGTTCAATGCAATGGATGGATTGACACATGCTCGATTGGATTCGAATCAATATTCCGGCCTGGGTGTACATCACCATCATCGCCCATCTGGTTGTGCTGGGGACGGTGGCGTACCTGATCCTGCTTGAACGCAAGGTCGCTTCGTGGGCGCAGGACCGCATCGGGCCTAATCGAGTGGGCCTGACGTTCGGCTTGCAGAGGCCGCCTTTTGTGCCGAAGTCGGCCTGGACTTTTATGGAGAAATGCTACGGCCTGGGGCAGCCGCTTGCGGATGGGCTCAAGTTTATCCTTAAGGAAGATTACGCTCCGGGTAACGTCGATAAAATTCTGTTTACGGTCGCCCCGGCGTTCATGATCCTGGTGATCATTATCTCCATCGCTGTCCTGCCGTGGGGCGGGAGCTTGCAGACGACGCGGACGGTCACGCTCGATTCACAAGTCGATTGGCATAGCGAGGTACCGTGGGCGGCGACGGCGTCATCAATGAAGATCGTCCCGTCGCTCGACGCGCCGGCGAACACGACGACCTACGACATCACTTATAGCTACCCGTTTCAGATCGCACGGCTGAATATCGGGGTGTTGTTCATCCTGGCGACTCTCTCTTTGGCGGTTTACGGCGTGGTCATCGGCGGGTGGGCAAGCAATAACAAATACTCGTTCCTGGGCGGGCTGCGCGCGACGGCCAACATGATCAGTTATGAAATCCCGCTGGGTCTGGCGGTCCTTTGCCTGGTCCTCATGTTCGGCACGCTTGACCTGGGCGAGATTGTCGAAAAGCAATGCCATTACTGGTGGGGCGTCATTCCGGCGTGGAACGTATTCTCGCAGCCGCTGGCGTTTGTGATGTTTCTGATCTGCATGCACGCCGAAGCGAATCGCGCCCCGTTTGATCTGGCCGAATGCGAGCAGGAACTCGTCGGTGGTTATCACACTGAATACAGCGCCATGCGGTTTGCCCTTTTCTTCCTCGCGGAATATGCGGGCATGATTACCACCAGCGCGGTGTGCGTGGCCCTGTTTCTGGGCGGCTGGCATATTCCCTGGATTGAATGGCTGTGGAAGCCGCTGGCAGGCGATGTGGATCCGATTCATCCGGCCCTGACGACCAGCGTCATCGCCTGCATCATTCGCGCCCTGGTTTTCTTTGGAAAGACCATCGGCATCATCTTCGTGTTCATGTGGGTGCGCTGGAGCCTGCCGCGGTTCAGGTTTGACCAGCTTATGATGCTGGCGTGGCGGGCCCTGATCCCGAGGTCGCTGGTTCTGCTCACCATGCGGGCGGTGGTTGTGTTCTTATCGGACGGGGTCAGTTATCTGCAAAATGCCCGGCATTATGGCGTGGACGAAAGCATGGAGATCTGGCTGTTGGTGGCGAATGTGGTCACCGGGGCGGCAATCGTCGCGATCAGCACGGTGCTCCCGCTGGCTCCGCCGACTAATCGGCGCGTGATCGTGAAAGGCAGCCGTTTGAATCCGAATCCGCAGTTGGCTTCTAACAACTAAACCTATGAACGAAAAAGATGTGATCGTTCTGCAAGAGCCGAAACTGACGCTGTCCGATCAGTTTTATCTTCCCCAGGCGCTGATGGGACTGGGGACCACGCTCAAGCATATGTTTCGCGTGGTGGTCGAGGGGAAGGATCGGGTCATCCAATACCCCGAGGAGAAGCGCGAGGAGATGCCCGTCGAGCAGGGGGGAATGAACCTGCGCACGTACCGCGGCGTTCACCGGCTCAACAAGGACGAGGAAGGCCGCGTGAAATGCGTGGCCTGCTTCATGTGTTCGACCGCCTGCCCGGCTCACTGCATTCACATCGAAGCCGCCGAAAGCCCGTGGGAAGACCGCGAGAAATATCCCGCCAAGTTCGACATCGACGAACTCCGGTGCATCTACTGCGGCATGTGCGAGGAAGCCTGCCCGGTGGACGCCATTGAACTGACCAGCCGCTACGATATCGTCGGGCTAACACGGGCGGAGATGATCTTCGATAAGTCAAAGCTTTTGCAGGTGTTTGATCAGACGGTGAAGGATGAGCCGATGTAGGGGGGGCGGCGCCGAATATGCCTCCGGTCTGAATCTATGCTAAGATTGGTTTAGAGGTCCAAACCTGATGAACTTGACCATTGACCTAAACCCGGACGCGGAATGCAGGCTCAAAACTGCGGCCACGCGCCGAGGCGTGAAGCCAGAGGTCTACGCCAAGCAGATCATTGAAGAGAACCTCCCGGCGATCGAGAACGTCGGAGGCGACAATGCCACGCTGGAGCTATTCGCACGCTGGGACGCGGAAGATGCCACAACCGACGAAACGGAGATTGCCGCCCGCCGCAAGGATGTGGACGATTTCAAGCTGGCTATGAATGAAAACCGGCTGCGCGCCGAGGGGCCCCGCTCAAGAAGGATTTATCCGTGAGCCTGGTTATTGCACTAGACGCCGGACCGCTGGGTCTTCTTACCCATCGCAAAGACAACCAAGACGCTCAATCATGCCGGCAATGGCTCTGCTCTCGCATCTCGGCCGGATCACAGATCGTCGTGCCTGCCGTGGCTGATTACGAAGTGCGTCGTGAGCTCTAGGATTGGGCAATGCGAAGACTGACGGCCCATTGAGCGAGGTGCCCACATCGAGGCCGTTGGCGAGTGCGGCCCTGGCGCAACCCTTCAGGTTTTTTGCTCTGTGAAATCTACATTTTTTGAATGACATTTCGCGCGCCGACATTACACTCCACGCATTCGACGAGGAGAAAAATGCCCGGCATTCAAAATTCCAGTCGCAATCAATTTGCGTTGTTCCTCAAATCCGGCCCGCAGTTGGCCGCCTGCGTTTTGCTCGCCGCGCCTTTGGCGGCGAAGGCCGATTTGTTCGTCGCCGACAGTGGGGCGGTGGATCGGTTCAATAGCTCAAACGGCGCGGTCATTCCGACCAATGGCCAGGACACATTCGCGACACTGTCGAGCGTCACGGGCGTCACCGTCGGCCCTGACGGCCTGGTCTATGCGGCCGATGCCGACCCAGGCTCTGATCCGAATCTGGCGGTCGTCAATCGCTACAACGCGACTACCGGCCAGCAGATCGGCGGCGCGTTTATTCCGTTCACGAACAGTGCGTCGCAGCTTAGCAACGCGCAGGGCATCGCCTTCGGCCCCGACGGCAATTTCTACGTCGCCGATCTAGGCGATAACGGTCCCGTCAAGGCGTTCAATTCCAGCGGAACGTACCTGACGAGTTACACCACCACCGGCGGGAATGCCCAGGCGGTCGCATTCGATCCGCTCACGCCAAACGACATGTACGTGGCTACCGGATCGACGATCGAGGAAATCAACCTCACGACGCACAGCGACAACGTCATTGTGCAGGGAGACAGCGATACGTTTTCCGACGGGGCGGACCTTGCCTTTGGACCGGACAACAAGCTGTATGTTCTTGATATCTCCGGCGCAGCGCCGCAGATTCTGAGTTACAACGCCGACGGCACCGGGCAGAGTGTCTTCACGAACTTTTCCAGTCCGAGCTTCTCGCCGGCGGATTTTGATCCTTCGGACATGGCGTTCGGCCCCAATGGGCAGCTCTATGTTTCGGGGGTTAATCTGGATTCGCTGAGTATTCTGCAGGGAGAGATTCTGGAGATCAGCCCCGACGGGTCCACGTCAAGCCAGGTCATCACGGGTCTGAACAATCCGGGCTTTATTGCTTTCAGCAGTGTGCCCGAGCCGACCTGCGTGCCGATGCTCGCCGGATCGATGTTCCTGCTGCGGCGGCGAAGGCGGGCGAGTAAGAGAATCGGGCGATTAGATCCGGCGATTGCGGCGGACTCTGACTAATGCCGGGACTGCTCGAAAGGCGGCAAAAAAAAGGGCCGGTAAAAGGAGCAATGCGGCAGTAAATTCAAGCATAGCGGACCTCAGTAAATATGGACACGCATACCGTTTGTTCCCATATCGGATTATTCCTTTCAAATTGAGTGAGAAAAATCGGATTATGCCCGGGTTTGGGCATGGGAGGATTTACTGATGGAGCCATCCGACGGGCCGGCTGAACACGTTCAAGCTCCGGGTCCTCGCACGCCACGCAACGCTGTGAGAAAACCCGGCGGCGAAACGATGCGCGTGTTGGGAAACCTCGTGCAAAAGTCCGCTCCCTCCGGTGTGTCGCCTCT
>JBEKYH010000105.1:0-12149 GCA_049511115.1 Tepidisphaeraceae bacterium
CCCCAGGAGTATGTGCTCCGGTGTGATAATGTCATGGCCGCGGCGATTGACCTCCTGGTTTGCCAGCGCCATTATTTTCCTGCTACGGTCGGTAAATCGCTCAAACATGATCGCCGTCCAATTGTGGTCATTGAATCGCTCAATCATAGCCGCCGCTCCTCGTCACAAATAATAGCCGCATGCTACTCAAACCCCCACTCGCACTCCGCATACACGCTCCCCCCAGCCGTGAGTTGGCGCGCCCCAGCCATCCCCGTCACGCGAAACGTCAAACAATCCCGATGATTCAGAAAATCCGATTGCGAATCCCCAAACCAGACCGACAGGCGATAGTTGCCGTCAATCAATCGCGGCTGACGAAGCACCGCTTTCACAACCCCCGCGCGCGTCGCGCGCTCCGGCCGCGCCCCATATACGCGCGGATTCGCCCCGCAAATCGCCTGCCCCATCGCATCGCTGATCACAAACCCAAACGCCGGCACGTCAATCGGCGTCTCACATTCGTATCGAGCCGTCAGTTCCAATTGTTCCCCGCGCTGGCAGATCGCCACTGATTTCAGCGGCCCAACCGTGAATCTCGCCTCATTCGCACCGCCTTCTCCCAGATACGATGCAATGCAGGATTGAATATCCCCCGCCAGCGCGATCCGCCCGCCGCTTATCACCATTGCCGACGAACACAAATCGGCAATCGCCGCCATGTTATGGCTCACAAACAGGACGGTCCGCCCGCCCGTCGCGACATCCTTCATCTTCCCCAGGCACTTCTGCTGAAACTGGGCATCCCCAACGGCCAGCACCTCATCAACAAGGAGTATCTCGCTCTGCAAATGCGCCGCCACCGCGAACGCCAGCCGCACATACATGCCGCTGGAGTACCGCTTCACCGGCGTGTCCAGGAACTGCTCCACGCCCGCAAAGTCCACGATGGCGTCGAACTGGCTTTGGATTTCCTTCCGCCGCATCCCCAGGATCGAGCCGTTGAGATAAATATTCTCCCGCCCGGTTAATTCAGTATGAAACCCCGTCCCCACTTCCAGCAGGCTGCTCACGCGCCCGTACAAATTGACCTGCCCGGTCGTAGGTTCCGTGATGCGGCTGAGGATTTTCAGCAGCGTGCTTTTCCCCGCCCCGTTGCGCCCGATGATCCCAATGGCCTGCCCGCGCCGCACGTCAAAGCTCACCTCGCGCAGCGCCCAGAAAATCTCCTTGCTCCCCGCTTGCGGCTTGAGCAATCGCCCCAGCCCCGCCCCAATCGCCTCCGGCAAGGTCGTCGCCCGCGGCTGGTTGTGCCAGATCGTATAGGCCTTGCCGAGATCGCGGACGGAAATGGCCAATTCACTCGTCGGCATCAGATGCCGGCAGTTTACTTCATGGCATCGGAAAGAAGAATTTTCACCGCCCGCTCGGCTGCGCCTCGCTAGAGGCGCTGAGGACGCGGAGAAAAGCAATGAATGCAGGATACTTGGAAATCGACTTGTTCGATTCTGTTTCCTCTGCGACCTCTGCGCCTCGAGGTCGCTACCGCGACCGGGCGGTGAGATTCTCTTTCGTACTCGCGGCTACCTCAGCCGCGTATCGCTATTCCCGATGCCGCGCAGGGCCAGCGTCAGGGCATCCACGTTCGACGCCAATCGCTTGGCTTCATTCACGTCGATGATCTGCTTCTGGAACAGCTCCGTCAGGTGCTGGTCGAAGCTCTGGCTGCCCGCCTCGCGGTTGCCGACGGTTCCCTTTAGTTTCTCAAATTCCCCGTCCAGGATGAATTTCCGCACCAGCGGCGTGGCCATCATGATCTCCACCACCGGCACGCGACCCTTCCCTTCGCGGCGCTTGGCCAGGCGCTGGCACACCACCGCGATCAGATTCATTCCCAATTGCGTCTGCTGCAATTCCTTCTGCAGCGGATCAAACATCGAGACCAGGCGCTCGACCGTCATGGAAGCGTTGGCCGCGTGCACCGTCGTGAAAACCAGGTGTCCCGTATCGGCCGCTCGCAGAGCGGTTGTCAGGGAGAACGTATCGCGGATTTCGCCGATGAGAATGGTGTCAGGGTCCTGCCGCATCATGGCCCGCAGTGCGGATTCATAGCTGTCCGAATCCGTTCCCACTTCCACCTGGCTCACCAGGCTCTTGTGGTTTTCGTGCTGAAATTCGATGGGGTCTTCAATGGTGATGATGCGTTCGGCCCGCGTGCGGTTGATCTTGCCGATGATGGCCGCCAGCGTGGTGCTCTTGCCGCTGCCGGTCGTGCCGGAAACCAGAACAATGCCGCGGTTGTACGTGGCCAGTTCCTCGATCTGCTTGGGCAGGTTGATCTCGTCGAACTGGGGGATTTTGGTGACGATGCGGCGCATCACAATCGCGAATTTTCCGCGGCTGTGAAAGATGCTCACGCGAAATCGCGCCGCGTTATCCGGCATCAGGTAGGCCAGGTCGACCGATCCCCGGTCGTGCAGGGTTTTGAGCTGCTCCTCATCCTGGGTCAGAACGTGAATGTATTCGTCCATCTGGGCGTCCGACGAAGGCGGGCATTCCAAAAACCGGGCCCGCCCGTCAACGCGCATCATGGGAATGCTGGCCGCCTGCAAGTGCACGTCGGAGGCGCTCAGCTTGATGGCCGTCTTCATGAAGTCGTTGAGCGTCAAGTGACGCTCGGTCACCTTGATGACCGGCCTGGGTTCCGCGGCCGATTGTGCTTCCGAGTCCAAAGCTTCCGGCGGACTTCCAGGGGTGGAGTTGACGGATGACATAAGGTCACGTTTCCTGCCAAAATCCAAGGCGGCATGTCGATCCAAACGACAGGATCGAAGGCAGGACATTATAGCATGAATCGGGACAATTACCGAGAGGAAAATTGCGCATTCAGCGGGTTTGCCGCACATTCTTCCTGCGCCGCCGTAACAGGCTTGACCCGCACAGCAGCACAAGGCCACCAGTCGCCGGTTCGGGGACATTGTTGGTGCTCGCCTGTTGCACTTCAGCGAGGGCGAGATTCCAAGCCGCGCTGAATGAGCCGGGCACTTGGGCAAGTTGGCCCGCACTCAGCGTTTGATTGAAATTCTGCGCCACCAGAAGTAAATCCGCAAAATTAACCACGCCATCATAATTGAAATCCCCGTCGGCCCAGTCGATAGCATTGCCGTGAGTGTCGAGGGTGTGATTGAAGTTCTGGGCGACCACCAACAGGTCGGCGAAGTTTACCGTGCCGTCGAGATTGGCGTCGCCCGCCAGCGTGTATTCGACCAATACCTGGTTCGGGCCGGCGGGGGTGCCTTCGTCGGTGTTGCCGTCGGCGTAGCCGATTGCATACCGACCGGGATTTATTGCCGCCGCGCTGCTGTCGATTCCAGGACCGGCCCACGCGTCGTTGGCATAGCCGGTGGTGAGCCACTGGCGGATTGCGGGGGCCGGGCTGTTGCCGGGGGTGTAGTTGATGGACAGGGCGTCGTTGGTGATGTCCAGGGTGGAGCCGGGGTTGATGGTCAACGACGAGGTCGTCAGAGGGCCGACGCCGCTGGGAAGTTGCATGGCTGCGGGCGTTGTAGTTGTGCCGACCGTTACCGCTGGAACACCGACCAGAGTTGCGGCGCCGGTCGTGTACAGATTAGAGAGATTGAACGCGTAGCCAGGCGCGGTGGTGGTTGAGGCGAATCGGTTGCCGGCCGCGAGCGGGGCGTTGTAGTCGAAAAGCTGGAAGGTGGTGCCGAGGAGATTGCCGGGGGCGACGTCTGAGGCGAATGCGAGGTCGAGCGTCCCGTTAAAGGCCGGAGTTACGCCAGCGGCGAAGCCTACCGGCGACGTCCAGTTTTGATCCAATTGGAATTGCAGGGTGGACGCGGGGTCGAAGGTGGCCGTGGTCTGGACTGTGACGGGGATAGTGTCGTTTCGGATGATGAGCGTTTCGCCAGCATGCAAGGCAAGGCCTGCGATCGAACCGTAAGGTTGGATGGTATTCTGCGTTAAGGTGCTGGCGACGGGAGACCACGCGATTGCCCCGCGGAGGTCCGCGTCGGAAAAGTTGGTATTGGTTAGCGTAGAGAAATTGAAATTGGCGTTGGTGAGGTTCTGGCCTGCAAGGTTCCAGGCGGTCAGATCGTCGTGCATGAAATTGACGCTCATTAGGTCCTCGACGGCGTAACTGGCTGTGCTGTAGAGTTGCCCGACGGTGAAGCCGTCAGAGGTTACGATTGCGAGAGATGCTCCTTCAACGGTCGCGCCGGTGAAATTCGCATTGGTTAGGGTCGCGCCGGAGAGATTGCAATCGGTGAGGTTGGCGTTTGCGAAGTTCGCGCCGGTCAGTGTTACATACTCGAAGAAGTCTTTGGTAAGGTTCTGGTTGGCAAAGTTCGCGCCGGCCAAGTTGTCCTGCTGAAAGTCAATGTCCGTCAAATTGCTGCTGGTGTAGCTGGCGGTACTGGACAATTGGCCCACAGTTAAGCCGATCGTATTCGCGAAACTCACCCCCGTGACGGTCGCGCCGGTGAAGTTGGCGTTGGTCAATGTTGAAAACGCAAGATTGGCGGTCGTGAGGTTCTGGTTCGCAAAGTTCCAGCCGGCCAGGTTGTCATCGTCCAGCCCAATTCCTGTCAGGTTGCCGCTGGTGTAACTTGCGGTGCTGTAAAGCTGAGCTGCCGTAAGACCGGTCACGCCATTGAGTTTGGCCATTGAAACGACCGCTCCGACGAAGCCGGCATTGGTTAAATTCGTGGCGGAAAGATTGGCGTTCGTGAAGTTTTGATTGGCAAGATTCCAACCCGCCAAGTCAAGATTCTCGAAAATGATACCCGTTAAATTCCCGTTGATATAGCTGGCAGTCGAGTAGAACTGGCTAGCAGTAAGGCCCGTCACGGTGGAGAAACTTGCCGCTTGGACGATCGCGCCGGTGAAGTTGACGTTTGTCAGGATCGAGCCAGCGAAGTTAGCGTTTGTCAGGTTCTGATCGGCAAAACTCCATCCGGTCAGATTTGAATTCCCAAAGGCGATGCCCGCAAGATTGCCGCTGGCGTAGCTGGCGGTGCTGTAGAGTTGGTTTGCAGTGAAGCCGTTGCCGCTGGTCGAAAATTCGGCCCCTTGGATGATCGCGCCGCTGAAATCGCTGTCGGTCAAAGTTGCGTTGGAGAATTCTGCCCCTGCGAGGTTCTGGTTGGTGAAGGTCCAGCCAGTTAGATTGTCGCCCGCGAGACTCAGGGCCGACAGATTACCGCTGGTGTAGCTGGCAGTGCTGTATAGTTGCCCGGCAGTAAGGCCCGTCGCGTTAGCAAAGTTGACCCCCTGAACGATCGCACCGCCGAGGTTCGTGTTGGTTAAGGTCGTGCTGGAAAGATTGGCGTTTGTCAGGTTTTGGTTGGCGAGACTCCAGCCGGTTAGATCGCTGCTCTGGAGGTTAACGCCAGTGAGACTCCCACTGGCGTAACTGGCAGTGCTGTAGAGTTGGCTCGCGGTGAAACCTATGGCGCTGCTGAACAGCACGCTGTTGACGACCGCCCCCGTGAATGTGGCCCCAGTCAATGTTGGAGACTGCGAAAATTGCGCGCCCGTTAGGTTGGCATCGGTGAAATTGACGCTAGTAAGTGTCGAAAGGCTAAAGCGGACGTTCGTGAGATTCGCGTTGGTGAAATTCGCGCCCGTTGCAACCGAGGAAATAATGCCCGCGTTAGTGAGATTGGCGCTTGTGAAATTGGCGCTTGTCAGGGTCGAGCCGTTAATGGCGGCGGGGGCCAAGTCGGAACTCGCAAAAGAGGCGTTTGCGAGGTTGAATCCGCTAAGGTTTGCATAATCGAGCTCGTGTCCCGGCGTATTCCAGCTGCTCAGGTCTACACCGGGCCCCAGTGTGACTCCCTGAGTCCCTGGGATTACCTGGTTCGTCTCGTAATTGTAAATTTGGCCTTGGGCTTGTCTGGCGGCGGTGAGGAACGCCGCAGGCGGCAGCAGAATTGCCGCTGGTGGTAGGCTGCGCCAAAGGATGCCTGCGAGACGCGAGCGGATTTTATCTCGGTTCGCCACGTACAAATCCTCCTCCCAGCCCGGAAAACAACGGCCACCCCCGCGGGAAGCCAACGGCAATCTACCGCGAATCGGCTCGGCGGGCCACAAAAAACTTGCGAAAGAGTCGCGATCGAAGACGCGGGTCAGGTCTGCGCATACTGTTGAATCTTAAACAAACCTTTCCGCGTTTTGGCCTGAATAATTGCATTCTGCGGGCATAGTCCAGACCCTCAAAGGGAATATTCCACCGAGACAATAGGGCATCACTTTTCCTCGCCAACCCTCCAAATCAGCTGCCGGCAAATTTCCGAAACCCTTTTTCACCCCTCCGAAAAAAAATTGCATTTTTTTTTCACGCCGAACCTCATTCCCAGCCCAAGAACGCCCTTTTCGCGCCGCTCATTTGGAATAAATCGCTATATAATAGAGGCAGTGTATTTCCTCGACCGCCGGACGGCTCCCCCAACAAAATTATTTGGTCAGCCCATGCCCCCTTGATCTGGAACTTTTTTTGTTTGCTGAGCGAATGCACGCTGATGATTTTGCTTTTCCAACCAGTTCGTTGTCCATGCCTTTCTCTGCATTTTCTTCCTCAGCGGCGTTCATTCCTCTTCTCAGCGCCTTCTAGCTGAAAGTCCCCAGCCCTCTCGCCGCTTTACGGCGTCGAAAGGAATCGGGCCGGCGCCCGCAAGCTGGTGCTTCTCTCCGCCCCTGAAGCACCCCGCCTTCGTAAAACGCTTCGGCACGGCAATTCGCCCCAACACTTTTTGGATTGCCGCGAAGGCGAACTTCCAACTCTACGCCAGGCTTTGGCCCACTCGATCAGGGCTTAAGTTTCCTGAGCGTCTTTGCGCCGGTTCTGCCACGTTCCTGGCCGACCTTTGCTTTTGTGCTCAATGACCAAGATCGATTCGTTGAGTAGTCGGTCGGCAATCCATCCCAGGCAGATGCGTCAGGAACGGCTTTTCGGCAGAACGAGGACTATCCGATTTCGCGTGCATCCCCACCCGGATTTTCACCGCGCTAGACCTGAGCTCCGACGCTCATGTCTCCTCGGTAACACCGAAATACCCGGGCTAACGCCGATTGTCCTTCGCGGCAGGATGCTTTCGTACGCCCCCGACGACTGTTCCATCGTCATTCCGTCGGTTCGAAGAAGCAAATCAAAGACCAAGACTCACCACCCGGTCGCAGTAGCGACCTAGAGGACACAGAGGACACGGAGGAAAACAAAGAAGAATTTGTTTTTCTGCCTCTGTGTCCTCTGTGTCCTCTGTGGTGAGGAATTCTTCGATTGGCTTCAATCGGATAACTCCCATATACGATCTGGAGGTGAAGACTCCACAACCTCACGTCAGCGGCTCGAACCTGCTGCGTGTGAGTATGCCAGGCAAGCCCGACGCCATCCACCACCGCGCGTGGCGTCTTGTTGTCCGGCTGATCAACTCTACATCTCATGCGGTGGCATTGGTCTTTTTTGGGTGGTCTACTTTCTACTCTCTACTGCTCTACTTTCTCGCGGCGCAGCCGCGCGCCGTCTGCGGCAGCGCGTGGTTCCCGGCTGACAGGCTTCAAAATCCCACTCGGCGACCGCCACGGGTGATCCCGGTCACCTTGTCACCCTGTCACCTTGTCACCCTGTCATCGCCAACCCCGCCCCTCATATCCCATACTTCTTCCTCCTCCTCCAAAGCGTCGCCAGATCGATCCCCAAAACCTCCGCCGCCTCTTCCAGCGATTTTGTCCGCGCCAAAATCCGCCGGATGTGAATCTCCTCCAGCTTTTCCAGCGGCACCAGATCGCCGGCGGTCGCGGGACTCGTCGGCGTCGCCGTGGAGGAAATAAAACTGGCCGGCAGATGCTCGACGCCGATGCGCTGGCCCTGGGAGAGGATGAGGGCGCGCTCGATCACGTTATGCAGCTCGCGCACATTCCCCGGCCAGGCATATTGCCGCAGGGCATCGGCGGCCTGATCGGTCACGCCGGCCGCTCGCGCTCCGCCAAGTTCGGCGATAAAGCGCGCCGCCAGATCAAGGATATCGCCGGGGCGTTCGCGCAGCGGCGGAAGATCAATCTGAATCACCCGGATCCGATAGAGAAGGTCCTCGCGGAATTTGCCGTTGATAACGGCCTTGTCCAGATCAATGTTGGTCGCGGTCAGCATTCGCACGTTGGCTCGCCGCGTGATCGACTCCCCTACCCGCTCGTATTCGCGGTCCTGCACGAACCGCAGCAGTTTCGGCTGCAATTCCAGCGGCAAATCGCCGATCTCATCGAGAAACAACGTCCCGCCGTCGCACGCGGCAATACGCCCGGGATTATCGCGCACGGCTCCGGTAAAGGCCCCGCGCACATGGCCGAAAAGTTCGCTCTCGAGAAGCTGGGCCGACAGCGCCGGGCACGAGACCGTCGCCAACGGCTGGCTGGCGCGCGGGCTCCAGGCGTGAATGGCCCGCGCCAGCACGCCCTTGCCGACGCCGCTTTCGCCGCGAATCAAAACCGTCGCGTCGCTCTTGGCAACCTGCCGGGCCAGGTTCACCGCCCGCTGCATGGCCGGGCTGGCGCTGTTGAATGCGAATTCGCCGCCGCTCTGGCCGAGAATGCCTTTTAGCCCCTCCACTTCCCGCTCCAGGGACCGCAGGCGGGCCACGCGGCTGGTCACCATCTGCACCGCCGCCGGCGTAAACGGCTTGGTCAAAAAGTCCGCGGCCCCGCGCTTCATGGTCTCAACGGCCGTGTCGATGGTGCCATGAGCAGTGATGATGACCACGCGCAGCCACGGGCTTTGCGCAAGCAGATTCGGGATCAGGTCCATCCCCGAACTGGCCCCCAGTTTCAAATCGAGAAAGACCAAATCGAACGGCCGCTGGGCGGACTCGGCCAATGCGTCGGCGGCATTGCTGACGGCGATGACGTGATGCCCGTCCGTCTCCAAGGCAATGGACAGGGTCTTGCGGATGTTGGTCTCGTCATCGACAACCAGGACATTCAAGGGGCGGGAATTGCCATTGTCGTTCATATCGGGACTGAAAGTTGAAGATTGCGGATTAACAAGAAAGCTCCCAGCCGCGTATTGTCCAGCGCCGCCACTCACCTTGGCAAGCGGTGGCAAACATGAATAATCACCTTCCTGACGCGCCGCGGGTTTAATCGCCCAGGCCGAGGCGCGGGAAGAGGACACCCATGCAAACCGCGGCGGCGGCAAAACAAAGCGAATTTCCCTGTGGCCAATGCGGCGCGGAACTCAAGTTTGAGCCGGGCAAGGACGCCATGGTCTGCCCTTATTGCGGAGCCACCACGCCGGTCCCCAGGAGCGGCCAGGCGATTGTGGAGCTGGACTATCTGACCTACGCCAATCCGGCTCAAGGGATCTTGCCGGAGCCCGCGGCGGACGAAAATCTGACCGTCCACTGCTCCTCCTGCGGCGCGGAAACAAAATTGGGGAAAAACGTCACCGCGAGCAAATGCGTCTTCTGCGGCGCGCCTCTGGTCGCGGGAAAGCAATCCAAACGCATCATCAAGCCGCAGGCCCTGCTCCCCTTCTCCATCGGCCGGCAAAAGGCGCAGGCCGATTTTCGCGATTGGCTCGGCAGCCTTTGGTTTGCCCCCAATGATCTGTTGAAGGCTGCCGAAACGGGCGGACTGGCTGGCGTTTACGTCCCCTTCTGGACCTTCGACGCCGACGCCAAAACCGAATACGTCGGCGAGCGCGGTGACGACTATTGGGAAACCGAAACCTACACCGAATTCGAAAACGGCCATCCCGTCACGCGCACGCGGCAGGTCCTCCGCACGCGCTGGTGGCCCGCCAGTGGGATGGTGAATAATCATTTCGACGACCTGCTGGTGATGGCCAGCTCGAGCCTGCCCCCCAAGCAGGCCGCGCACCTGGAGCCGTGGGATTTGCAGCATCTGGTTTCCTATGCGGATGAGTATCTGGCCGGATTCGCCGCTGAGAGCTATCAGGTCGATTTGCCGCAGGGTTTCCAGCGGGCCAAGGAGATGACCGACGCGGAGATTCGCAATACCGTTTGCGCCGACATCGGCGGCGACCACCAGCGGATCGCCTCCCTCACGTCGGACTACTTAAACGTCACCTTCAAGCATATCCTCCTGCCGCTTTGGATCAGCGCCTATTCCTGGCACGGCCACAGCTACCGCTTCTTGATCAACGCCCGCACCGGCGAAGTCCAGGGCGAGCGGCCGTACAGCGCATGGAAGATTCTCTTCCTGATCATCGCCATACTCGTGGCGCTGGTCGTGTTCGCGATGATTCAGCATGGCATGAGATAACGAATGGATGATTTAACGCGTGACCCCCAATGAGATGGAGGAGATCCTCAAGGATTTGCCGGCGCACGCAGCGCTGCTGAAAGATCGCGGCTATCGCCAACTCTGGCGGTTTGAGGTCAATGGCCGCCCCTACTACCTGAAATTCTATCCCCGCCGGCGCAGCTTCAAGCGCCTGGTCGTTGGGAACCCCGCCATGGCCGAGTTTCGGCGCCTGCAGCAGCTCAGCAAAATCGGCATCCCAGCCCCGCGCGCCGGCAATGCTTTGGTCGGCTATCGCGTGGCCGGCGTTTTAGGCGACGCCGTCATCATGGATGGGATCGAGCCGTCCGTGCAGCTTGATGTTTACTTCAACGATTTTAAGCTTCGCGCCGAACCCCCGCCCAATCGCCGCGACATCGCACGCCAGGTGATCGACATCGTCAGCCGCCTGGGACGGGCCAAACTGGGCCATCGCGATTTGCACCTGGGAAATTTCCTGCTCAAGGAGGGGAAAGTTTTTCTCGTGGACGCCTATGCCATCCATCCCGGCGGCCTGCGGCTGGATGAAGTTCTCCTGCTGGGGCATAGCGTTAATCGCTTTGCGTCGCGCTCCGAGATTCAGCGCGGCTGGCGCGAGCTGGGGCCTGGACACCAACTGCCTGGCGCCAATCGCATCAGCCCCCGGCAATGGCGGAAATTCCTCGAGCGCACCACCGGCGAAAACGACTGGTTCGGCCGCATCGACATCGGCGAATGGCGCGGGAATTACTTCAAGAAAGCCAAATTCGCCCGGCGCTGGGCCGCATCGAGCGCCCTCCAATTCTCGGCATCAGATTGGCAAAAAGCCTGGCCGGAAATTTGGCGGCAGTTGGAGTCGGGAAGTCTTGAACCGCTCAAGAAAAGCCGCAGCGGCGATGTCTTTGACGTGACCATCGACATCGGCGGCAAACGCCTCAACGCCGTGTTGAAGCGGCCGTATAAAAGGTACTGGTATCGGTACATCAACGAGATCGGCCGCGGCAGCCGCGCGCGGCGGGCTTGGAACAAGGCGTGGAAACTGGTCGTGCGCAATATTCCCACGGCCTGGCCCCTGCTGGTGCTGGAAAAGCGATCTCTCGGCTATGTCACGGATGCCGTCATTCTGTTTGAGCGCGTGGAAGGCCCGACACTGGCGTCGGTCGATCTGGACACCATCCCGGCCGGCGAGCGCGAACGCCTGTTTCGCCGCACCGGCGGAATTCTGCGCATGATTGATAATCTCGGCCTTGCTCATTTTGACGCCAAGGCCAGCAACTGGATCGTCAGCTTCGATGAAAAACTCGGGCCGCGGCCGATTATGATTGACGTGGACGGAATCCGTGCCCGTCGCTGGGTGGCGTTGGGAATCGAGCGATTGTTGCGGAGCATGCGCGAACATGCACAATACACACCGGCCGATTCACTGGCGCTTTGCCAGGGATACGCGCCGTTCTCGCCGACGATGGCGGCAAAGGTCTCAGAAGAATCATAGAACTCAATGGCCAGTGTCCCCCTCAATCCCGCTCCGCAGCGCATCCTTGTTTTCAAACCCAGCGCCATTGGTGATGTGGTGCATACGCTGCCGATCCTGAATCTGCTCAAACGCCGTTGGCCCGCCGCCAGCATAAGCTGGCTCATCACGCCGATCTGCGCGCCCCTGGTGGAAGGGCACCCGCAAGTGGACGAGGTCATCGTCTTTAACCGCAAACGCTACGGCCACGCCTGGCGCAGCCCTACCGCATCAACGGCATTTTTCCGATTTATGAAGGGTCTGCGCGACCGGCATTTCGACTGGGTTGTCGATTTCCAGGGCCTGTTTCGCAGCGGCTGGATGACCTGGGCCACCGGCGCTCCCGTGCGCATCGGATTCG
>JBEKYH010000106.1:0-12106 GCA_049511115.1 Tepidisphaeraceae bacterium
TCTGCGCCTCAGCGTTCATCTCGCATTTCTTCGGCGCGCTTCGCAGTTCATTGCCCCGGTGCCCCCGGAAGATTCGCCAGATTCTGCTGCGCCGCCTGCGCCGCCGTCTGCATGTTATCCGTCACATACGACAGCGACGCCGGAATGCTCAGCTTGGCATCCGTGAACGCCTTCACCAGCGCCAGGGCGTTTTGCAGCGAATCGCGTTTGTTCGGGTCAGCCGTCGCCAGCGTATTGGCGACGCGCGGGAATTGCTCCAGCACATCGGGAATCACCGCCGCGCGCTTCGGATCCGCCAGCGTGTCGGCGGCGAATTTCACGGCTGATTCATATGGCGGACCCGCCGCCAGCAGGGCCGCGGCTTCGGCTCGGAAAGGATTGTGCGGCAGGTCGTCGGCGGTGCTGCTTTTGGCTTCGTAATACGCGCAGACATTGGCAAAATCCACCGCAGCCTGGGCCGGGGCGCCCAGGTTGTCGAGTTCACGCGTGGCGATGGTTTCCAATTGCGACGCCGCCGCCTGCTGCGCGTCAGGCGTTTTTCGCGTTTGAAGCTGCTGCACGTAATAACGCCGGACGTCCACTTCGCGCGCGAAATCGTCTTCGTTCTTCAATCGCTCGGCGAGCGCGACGAGCCGGTCGTCTCCCATAAACGGCAGCCAGCTCATAACCGTCTGCCAGATCGCCGTGCGGATATCCGCCTGCGGTTCCGGCGAGCGATTGAGGCGATCCACAAGTCGGTCGACGTAAGCCGTCGTCTTCACGCCGGCGAGTTCCTGCACGGCCTTGAGCCGCAGAGCCGGCGGAGTGCCGGCAGTATCCACAAAGTCCGCCAGCGCGCCGGCAATGTCGGTATTGATTCGCGAAAGGAATCCCAGTCCGCCAATCGCCGCGACGCGGACATTCGTCGGCTCCGATGGGGCCGCCAGTTTCATGAATCGGTCATACAGATTCACGTCTCCCAGGGCCGCCAGCGCCGCAACGATGGACCGCCGCAGTGGATCCGAGACGGGGGTCTGCGACTGCGCCGGATTGCCGCCGCTTGCATCCAACGCCTGGAGCAACGCCGTCTCCACCTGCTGGCGAAGCGCGACTTGTTTGGGATCGCCCAGGGCGCTTCCCGCCGCCGCCAGCAGGTCAGCGGCCGCCTCGGCCACCAACGGCGAGGGATTTTTCAGCAGCGTGACGGCTTGCGCAATCGCCGTCGGGTCTTGCCGCGAGGCGAGCGCTCCCAGCAGCGCGACCTGCGCATCGGAGTCGGTCTCGCGCGCCAGTCGCTCCAGCAGCAGCCCTGTTACCGTGGGATCAAGCCCCAGCGCGCCGGCCGCCGCGGCGCGAACCTGCGCCGAGGGATCGCTCTGAACCAGCGTAATTAACCTCTGCCGCACGGTGTCGCTCAGCGGCTTGCCGCCGCCGACATCAATCTCAACGATCTGTGCGCCGATGGCCCGGATTTCCGGCGCGTCGTTGGTCAGATACGAATCCAAAATGCGCGGCTGTTCCGCGGGCTGGCTCGTGAAGTAAAAGCTGGTGAGCAACCGATTGGCCCCGCGCTCAATCCGATCCATCTCGCCGATCACCCGCGGCATCTGCGCCGCGCGCTGGCGCTGCATCTGCTCGGCAAACGCCGCCGGCGCCAGCGCCCGCACCTGCTGCCACCAGGCCACCCACTTGCGCGAATCCTGCCCCAGCGCATTGAGCCCGGTCATTTCCGCCAGCGCCAGGGCCGCAGCCTGTCGCACCTCGTCGCTTTCGTCGGGATTTTGCAGCAGGTCAATCAGCGCGGCGGCAACGTCCTTGGTCCCAAACGCCCCCAGCGCCGCCGCCGCCGGTGCGCGCGCCGCTGGCGGAAGGGTAGGATTCTCAGCCACAGTCAGGAGATGAGCCGCGACTTCGGCGTTTCCGGCAAATTGCGATAAAACCTCAGCCGCATCCGCGTTGACCGCCGGATTGTTCCCCAGCAGGTTTTCCAGCGGTGCAATAAATCCCGCTTCCGCCCAATTCGCCTGTGCCAGGGCATGTGCCGCGACGGCGTTAACCGCAGGGTCCTGAGAATCCAAACCCTGGCTGAGAATTGCCGCCGCGACGGGAGTTCGCAGCGCCGCGAGCCGAGCCGCGGCGTTGGCCCGGGATTGCGGCGTTTGCCCTCGCCCCAGCAGCACATCCCCCAGGCGGCTAGGATCGTCATTTACGCCTGCGCTTGCGCCCGATTGAGCGACAGCCGGCGGCGGCGTTGCCTGTGAATACCCCGTACTCGCCCATAGGCCAACAGCCACGGCGGCCGCGGTCCAAAGGGAGGCAGGCATGGCCTGTGCGATCGCTCTCGTCCACCGTCTGCTGGTCACCAAAACAATCCTACTCGATAATTTCGGGACCTCGCAGCGTAAGACCCAAGCCTTCGCCCTGGAAGGTCCATCCTCCAAAGCCGCAGGCTCCGGCGCGCTCCATCACGCCGCAAAGTTGCCACATCGGACCTTACTCTATTTCCCACGCGCCGCAAAGCGGAATGGACTCAGTTTCCTTTCGCATTCGCACCTCAGTCCTCAGTCCTCAGTCCTCGAACTCTTCTTAAAGTTATTTCCTTGCCAATTCACGCTTGCCGTCGTTAAATTACCCTTGTTCCGGGCATAATTCCTTCCGATGTTCCGGGGTAGGCGTTCCCTTGACATTGGCGGGCCGACACGGCGGGAGCTTAAAGTCCATGAACGACTGGCACGATGCCGAACGGCGATTCGAGCGGGCGCTGGAATTCGCTCAGCGCCGTCAGTGGCCGCAAGCGCTGGAGGAGATGCGCATGGCCACCAGCATCAATCCCTTCAACGCCGCCTGGTTCTTCAACCTCGGGCTTGTGCTGGATGAAATGGGCCGCTTCGACGAAGCCATCGGCGCTTTTCGCCGCGCCGCGCGGATTGAGCCGAATAATCTGGCCGTGCAGGAGCGCCTGGGCATTGATCTTCATCGCACGCAATGCCAGCGCCAGGCGCTGGAAACCTTCGCGCATATCACGCAGGCCGATCCCGCCTACGAAGCCGCCTATTGCCACCGTATCCTCATTCACGCCGAGCTCGGCGAACACCAGCAGGCCGAAGAGATGTTCTATCTCGCGCGGCTTTACAAGGAGCATTGCCCGCGCTGTTACGATTACATGGGCCGATCGCTGGCCGCGCGCAAGCGGTACGATCGGGCGATTTATTGCTTCCAGAAATGCCTGGATTTAGAGCCTGCCTGGCGCGGCGGCGCGGCGCGCCTCGCCCGGGCGCTGTGGGACAAGGGCGACTTCGAGCAGGCCCGCCGCCAGTACCTGGCCGAACTGCGACTCGATCCCGGCAGCACCAGCGCGCTCCTCGACCTTGGCGATCTGCTCATGGAAATGGGCCGCCCCGACGAAGCCGGTGAAAAATACCGCCGCTGCATCGAACTCGCTCCCGCCCAGGCGCAAGGTTATTTCCGCCACGGCCGATGGCTCAGCCGCCGCCATCACCTGGATGAAGCGCAAGCCGCCTTCGAGCAGGCGCTCAAGCTCGACCCCGCCCTTTGCGGCGCTCATTTGGAACTGGCCCGCCTCGCGTTTCGGCGCGGCGACCGAGTAGCCACGCGCCGCCATCTCCGCGCCATGCACCTGCGTCACACGCGCGACGGCGCGATCCTGCTGGCCATGGCCAATCTCTGGATGGACTGCGGCCAGGACCGCACCGCGATGGCCTGCCTCAAGCGTCTGATCTCCATGCAGCCCAACAACGCCGACGCCTGGCTGAATCTCGCCGTCGCGCAATTCCGCCGCGGAAATTACGAGCAAGGCATCCAAAGCTGCCGCCGCACGCTGACCATCGACCGCAACAATCGCCTGGCCATGTACAACCTCGCCCTGGCCCACGACCGCCTCCGCCAGCCACAAGCCGCGCTCCAGTGGGCTCGACAGGCCCAGCGCCTCGACCCGCGCGATTCCAGCGTGCAGCGCCTGGAACTTCGCCTGCGCGTGATCGCATGGTTCTCATCGATTCTGGCTGGATTCGTCGGCGGAAAACGCACCTGAAACTTCGGCGAAGAGAATGAACGCTGAGGCACAGAGGCGCTGAGGTAGGAAAGACGAGAAATCAAAAACGAATTCTCCGCATTTTCTTCCTCAGCGCCTCGGCGCCTCAGCGTTCATCCTTCTTCAATTTGCCAGCACGCAAAGCCCATCATGCCCCAGCGCCACTCCCGCCGGCAGCGTTGCGTTCGTGGCGGCATGGGCCAATCCATGCGCAACGTGCGTGAAGTAAGTTTGCCGGGCCTTGATTTTTGCCGCCTCGGCAACCGCCTGATCGAGACTGAAATGCGTCGCGTGCGTGTGCCGCGTCAGTGCGTCCAGTACCAGGACCTCCAAGCCTTCCAACAAGGCATACGATTCCGGCGGAATTCGATTCACGTCCGTGCAATAGGCCACATTTCCCACACGAAATCCCAGAATCGGCATCTCTCCGTGAAACAGCCTGATCGGCGTCCAGGTCACTCCTTCAATCTCAAATGGCCCCATCACCACCCGCCTCACCAACTGCGGCCGAAACAGCTTGCTCGCCGGGTCCGGCTCCTTAAACGCATATCCGAAGCAGCGCGTAATGGCCGTATGCGTCGGCTCATCCGCCCACACATCCAGCGGCCCTTTCCTCACGGCATTGAACCGCCGCAGATCATCCATCCCCATGATGTGGTCCGCATGAGCGTGCGTCAGCACCACCGCGTCGATCATATCCACGCGATTAGCCACGCACTGCAGCCGCAGCTCCGGCGTGGCGTCCACCAGCACGCGCGTCTTGCCATACGAGATGACGACTGACGGCCGCGTCCGCTTATCGTGCGGATCGGCGCTTTCACAGACCGGGCAATGACAGCCGATCATGGGGACACCGGCGCTGGTGCCGGTGCCGAGAAACAACAACTCAACTTGGGGCATGGGGTAATGGTAGGGGAGAAACAGGCGAGAGGGCAATAATGGGTCCGTGTGCTGATGGGTCGCGGTCCCCTTACCAGAGCGCTACTTCTGGGGCGGCGGAGGGTTTTCAAGGGCTTCCAAGATTGGTCGCGCCACCCAGACTCGCCCCCATGTCTTCCCCGTCGTTTCTTCCAGAACGCCCGCTTTCGACAGCAATTTGATCGACCTTGCCGCTGTCGGCTCGGATACCTTCAATAATTGGGAAGCCCTCAATACTGTCACGTATGGGTTCACCAATAATTCGTCGATCAGCGCCTGTGCCCGGTGCTCCCCGCCGAAACGATGGCGCGTTCTCTGTCCAAGATCGCGCAATGCATCCGCTTGTCGCGCGGCTTGGGACGCGGTTTCGGCCACGCCCGTAAGGAAGTATAAAATCCAATTTCTCCAATCTCCGTGCGTTCTGACGCGTTGCAATAAGTCGTAGTAATCCTGACGGTGCGCCTCGATATAGCTTGAGAGGTACAGAAGCGGCTGACTCAACCGCTTGCGATCGAGAAGGAATAATGTGACCATCAGCCGGCCCACGCGGCCGTTGCCGTCCAGAAACGGATGAATCGCTTCGAACTGCTCGTGCATCAAAGCGCATTGAATCAAGTCGGGCATGTTGCCGCGATTGTTAACGAAGATTTCCCATTGCTTGATGCAATCCAACATTCTGTCCGGCGGAGGGGGTACGAACTTGGCTGTCATTGGTGTGCTGCCCGCGGGGCCGATCCAATTCTGAGTCCGGCGAAATTCGCCGGGTGTGCGTTCGTCCCCGCGCGCATCGCGCATGAGCACACGGTGAAGCGCTTTAACCATTCGCGTAGCCATCGGCAGGTCAGCGAGCTTGTCCATTCCCACGCGCAGCGCGGCGATGTAGTTGCGAACTTCCAGCACATCGGCGGTGGGACGCGCGCGCTGGGGCGCCAGCTCGTCCATTAACAGGTCCGACAGATCCGCCTGAGTCCCTTCAATCCGGCTGGATGCGACAGCCTCGCGTTTTATATAAGGCGCGATGAGCAAGTCAGGATTGGGCAAATACCGCCCCAGTCCCGACAACTCGCTGAGAGCCGTGTCAGCTCTTGAGAGGGCGATCGCCAATTCGGCGTCATAACGCAGGTCAGGCGGCAACGGCGCGGGTACAAAGGCATAGTAACCCGTTGTTGTGCGTATCACTTCGCCGGCCTTTGGGTCGATAAACTCTTTTGGATTCATCGTTTATCAGCTTCTAAAGAATCTTTGGAAGGTTTTGCCGCTTTCCAAAAAAATGGGCCATTTCTTTGGAAGTGCCTGACACTATACCCGGCAGTCTGCAAATCGAAAGAACGTGAGAAGCCCGGGTGTCGCTTCTCTGGGAGGTTGACTACGTGATGGTGGGACCGCCTTTGAACTGCGGCCAGAAGATCGCCGCCAGAAGGCACAAAACGATCGCCGCCAGAACCAGCGGAACCGTCGCATCGGCAACCCCCGTGGCTTGTTCATTTGCCACAACGGCCACCTTGCTTTCCCAATCCCCGGCATCGGCCGGGTCAATACTTATTAGTGGGGCGTTAACCGCCACGGTGTCCGAGCCGCGCCGGTACTGCCCCGGCCAAAGCCCGTTATTGGGGGCAAACCCGGACCCTCGCGTTACAGGGTCGCCTGAATCCACGGGCTGCCAATCGGCTCCAAGCTGACCAACCGTCACCCACCGATAACTTGCATCCCCCTCACCGAGCCAATCGAAAACCTTCGTCCAAAAAACCACAAAACCCGGCGTCGCCGCCCAGTCAGCCGACCGAAAACCAACCCACACCTGTCGAGCCGGTTCATCGCGGACAGCGACCGTCGCGCGTCCGGCGACACTAACCAACGTATGAAACCCCGCCGGCGGCGCTTGGGCGAGTTGCGCTCCTGCCATCCCTGTATTGAAGTCAATTCCCTCCGTAATCGGATGCGGCTGCCACTGCGCCGCGCCGCTCGGCGCAGGCGTGTTGACGACATCATCACTCAGCACCTCCGCCGCAATCTGGCCGACCGGCGCGGGGCTCTCCAATGATGTCACCGTAACAATCCTGGCATCCTCCCCCGTCGGTCGGTGCCGGCCATACACCTCGACCATCCGCTCCAATTCCGCCGGCAAAGGAGTCGCCTGCGTCAACTTCGGCCACCCCTCGCCGCGAACAGCCCACGCGTGGTCGTCAGCGTCGATATCGCCGCCGGGACCAATCGTCGCCTCAACTACGTCAGCCGCATCCGGCAAATTGACGAAATAATCGGCCGCCGTCCCCGTGGCAGGCAGCACAATCGAAACCGCGTCCGCCGCCCCCACATGCAGAACAGCCTGCGTCGCCGGCGATTGATTCACGACCCGCACCATCGCCTGCGCAACCGGCGCCGCTCGCACCGAAAATCCCGCGATCCCCACATTTTCAATTTTTCCCGTCGGCGCAATTTGAACCAGGCGATCATCCGAGATCGCGATCTTCTGATCGCTGAACAACAGGACAACCGCCCGCGAGTTCCCCAGCGCCCCCTTCACCGCGTCCGCGATCGCCGCCCGGGTATCAACAGCCGTAGGCCCGATCTGCGAGACGAGGCGCGATAAATCGCCCCGATCAATTGTCTCTCGCTCACCGCTGGGAATGACAATCAGATCGGCCGATCCCGTTCCGAGAAGTGCCGTCAATCGATCCGATACGGTTGCAACAATTGCTTGAAACCGTCGCCCGTCCCCTTGGCGTGCCGACATCGTCGCCCCGCGATCCAGAATGACCACCACGGGCCGTGACGTTCCCGTCCCGTACCGTGTGGGACCCGCCGCCGCGACAATCGCCAATAACGCCGCCCCCAGCGCCGCCGCCACCGCCAATGGCGGCCACTGCCATGATTCCCGCTGGTCCGATAACCCGCTCGACGCCGGCCACAGCGGCAAGAATGGCACCATCACCACGCGCCGCCGCCCAGTCAGCAGATAAATGACCAACGCCCCCCAGGCCAGGAGCGCAAGTAATGCAATTGGATGTGAAACAGTCAGCGAGGCAAGCATCGAGATTTGCGGATCCACTCCCAAGACCCAAGACCTGAGATCGCCCGGCATTTGTCTGCCTCTCAGTTCTTAGTCCCCAATCCTCATTGGATATTCTCTCCCTTATCCTGCACCACCACGAATTTCTCCAGCAGAATGTAATTCCGCGCCCGATATTCCGTTACCGTGCCGGTGACGCGGAATCGCAAATCGTGGCTGGCCTGGTTGGCGGCCGTTTCCATCGACATCAGCACGAGGTTGGGCAGAATCACCATCGGGGCATCCATCATGGCCTTGCCGTCGCTCTCAAAAACCAGCTCTTCCTGCGTGCCGTCGGCTGTTTTCTTCAGCCGCCCCATGCGATCCACGATGTCCGTTCCCTCGCGCAAAATCGCGCCGGTGTCGGTAGTTTCGGTGACGCCGGACGACCCGGAACTAGCCGCGGCTTGTCCCGCTGTGATGGCCGCCGTCCGGTCAGCGTCGGCGGGCTGAAGCATCTGGTTCAGCACCTGTTCCGGCGTAGGCGACTGCACCGCTGGAACGGCCGTGCCCGTTGCCGGAGCCTGATCGGCAGGCTGACCGATTGCGCCCGAATCATCCGGACGCGTCGTCTGGCCGAGAGCGGCCGCGGCGATGAAGAGCACTGATAAAAACGCAAACCGTTTCATGGTGAATCCTTTGCCGGGGCGCAACCAGAGAGCCCCGGACACTATCGGCTAAAAATCCAACCCACCCCGCAAAGGAGGGCCTTTCTTCTTCTTCGCAGGCGCAGTAGCCGCAGCAACAACCGGCTCTCCCGCGGCAGGCTGTGGCTCTGGCTCCGGAGCCGCCGCCATCACCTGTTTGTGGCTAAAACTGAGCCGCCGCGCCACCGGATCAATCGAAATAACCATCAGCTTCAGCGTATCCCCTTCTTTCACCAACTCCGACGGATGCCGAAACCGCGCGTAACTCATTTCGCTTGCCGGCAGCAAACCCTCGATCCCCTCTTCCACTTCGATAAACGCGCCAAAGTTCTCCACCCGCGTCACGCGCCCCGTGAGTTGCGTCCCCACGGAGTATCGCTCGGCCGCGGTCGTCCAAGGATCAACCCCGCGCGCCTGCTTGAGGCTCAGGCTGATCTTGCCCGTCTCGCGGTCGATCTTGAGGATCTTCACATCCAGCACATCGCCGGCCTTTACGAGTTCACCCGGATTGCGAACCCGCCGAAACGACAGTTCGCTCACATGCAGCAATCCATCCACTCCGCCCAAGTCGACGAATGCCCCGTAATCCATCACGCTGCGCACCGTCCCCCGTCGAATCTGTTCAGGGGCCAATTCCGCCAGCAGCTTCTTCTTCTGCTCCTCGCGCTCGCGCTCCAGTATATTCCGCCGCGACAGAACAATATTCTTCCCCTCGCGCTCCACCTGCGTCACTTCGGCCGTCATGCGCTGGTTGATGAATTGCGACAAATCCGGCACATGGAAAATCTCCACCTGCCCCGCCGGCATAAAGGCGCGCATGCCTTTCACTTCCAGTTCCAGGCCCCCTTTGTTCACGCCGGTGACGACTCCCTCGACGATCTGCCCGACCTCCAGGGTCTCCCAGGTGACGCTTCCCGCCTTGGCTCCGTGGCGGGTGAGGATGAGCAGCCCTTCGCGCGGGTCGTAGCGTTCGACGACAAATTCCAATTCCGCGCCGACCTCAGGAATCTCCTCGAACTGCGTGAGGGACGCAATCCCCTGGCTCTTGCCGCCAAAATCGACGAAAAGATCGTCCTTGCCGACGGAAACCACGCGGCCGAGGCGCGTGCCTTTGGTGGAGGGACCGGATTGCTTATCCTGGCCGTAAAGTTCAGTTTCGCTCAGACCGCTCAGGGCGGCGTCAAGCTGATCATCCAGCGAATCCTTGGCGGCTGGACGGAACTTGGATTTATATTGTTCACTCTCGTTCATTGCCGGAATCGTAAACCAAGGCGGCCCGACTTGTAAGGCCAGCGACGGGCAATAGGCTGATACGCATGAGGACGATCATCTGCTTAACACTTGCCATCACCCTCGCCGGCTGCGCCAGCGGCGGCATCAGCATTGTCGATGTGACCAACGACGCCCGCTTTCAAGGCGGCTACCGCGCCGGGCAAACCTGGCGATTAAAAACCGACGCCTATCTCGTCCAGTGGGGCGACGGCGGCCTCGAACTCTGGACGCCACCCGAAGCCGCCGGGCATCCCGAGGCGATTCATGTTCCCGCCGGTTCGACCTTGCATATCGACCGCCTGGGCTATCTATACAACCCCGAACATCCCCCGATCGCCGGCGGGACAACCGAAATGATCTGGGGGTATGGCACGTTGGCCTCCACCGACGGGCGGACTTGGCAAGTCACGGTTCTCCCCGCCGTCAATGGCGGTAAGCCCGTGCCGGGAACAAGCCTGGTGGTCTATCCGGCCGACGAAAGATTGCTGGAAGAGATCGCGCCGATGCCGAAGTAGGGTCCGCATTAAGGACCGCATTTAAAGGAATTCGTAGGTCGGGCTTCAGCCCGACACTGGCGCACAGGCGGGCTGAAGCCGCGCCCTACAATCGGTCATCGCTGCCCGTGTCATTGCCCCCGTTTACACCCAACCCCCAAATCGTTAGCATCCGACCCAACATTATTCGCTGCATGACCGGATCAAAAATGCCCTCGTAAACGGCTTTTTCCGGCCAATTCAGGTCACAACCGTCAGGCGGAGTCCCGATGCCCAAATCCAGTCAACAAACAGATCAAGCCTTCTCCCTCGCCAAGGCTCGCTACGCCGAACTTGGCGTCGATGTCGAGGCCGCCATGAAGCGGCTTTCCACCGTCGCCATCTCCCTCCACTGCTGGCAGGGCGATGATGTCGGCGGCTTCGAAAACGCCGGCCAGGAACTCGGCGGCGGCCTTGCCGTCACCGGCAACTATCCCGGCAAAGCCCGCACGGCCGACCAGCTTCGGGCGGATATCGATAAAGTTCTCTCCCTTCTGCCCGGCAAACACCGCCTGAATCTTCACGCCTGCTACGCCGAAACCAACGGCAAGAAGATAGACCGCAACGAAATGGGCCCAGAGCATTTCAAAAACTGGCTCGGCTGGGCCAAGGACCGCGGCATCGGCCTGGATTTCAATCCAACCTTTTTCGCTCACCCCAAAGCTTTCGACGGCTGGACCCTCGCCCACCGTGACAACGGCATCCGAAAATTCTGGATCGAGCACGGCATCGCCTGCCGCAAAATCGGCGCGTCATTTGGCAAAGCCCTTGGCACGCCAACAGTGACCAACGTCTGGATCCCCGACGGGATGAAAGATTCCCCGGCTGATAGGCTCGGTCCGCGCCAGCGGCTCACCAAATCGCTCGATGAAATCTTCAAGGAAAAGATCGATCCGAAGATTCACCTCGACGCGGTGGAACCGAAACTCTTCGGCATCGGTTCGGAGAGCTACGTCGTCGGCTCCCACGAGTTTTATCTCGGCTACGCCGCCAGCCACGGGATTGTGATGTGCCTCGATGCCGGCCACTACCACCCAACGGAGGGCATCGCCGACAAGATCAGTTCCGTGTTGTTGTATGTGAAGGAATTGTTATTGCACGTGAGCCGCGGCGTGCGCTGGGACAGCGATCATGTGGTGATTCTGTCGGACGAGTTGCGCGCCATTGGCGAGGAGTTGGTGCGGAACGATCTGCTCTCGCGCACGCACATCGGCCTGGATTATTTCGACGCCAGCATCAACCGCGTGGCGGCATGGGTCATTGGCGCTCGCTGCATGTTGAAATCGCTTTTGATCGCCATGCTCGAACCGACGGCAAAGCTTCGCCAGTTTGAAGCCGACGGCGATCACACGTCGCGCCTGGCCCTGATGGAGGAATGCAAGACCCTTCCCGCCGGCGCGGTGTGGGATTATTACTGCCGCAAATCCGAGGTCCCCGTCGCCGAGGCGTGGCTCGCGGATGTGAAGGAATATGAGGCGAAGGTGCTGTCCAAGCGGGCGTGATCCGCTCCGGTCCCCTCTCCATGTACGCAGGGAGAGGGATAGGGTGAGGGTGGTTCTCGATTTGGCCGAACGATTTGGTGGTCCCGAAAAACCCTCACCCCGAAGCTCTCCCTGAGTACATGGAGAGGGAAAAACTCGCGTTGGCGTCCTTCGTG
>JBEKYH010000107.1:0-12091 GCA_049511115.1 Tepidisphaeraceae bacterium
GCCGGCTATGCGCTGCAGATACCGCAGGTCGCCGCCAGCGGATTGACCGGCTCACGCACGGGACGGCGCGCCGGCAGCTCAATCGATTTTCAGGATTATCGCGAATACCAGCCCGGCGACGACCTGCGATTCATCGACTGGGGCATTTACGCCCGCTCTGACCGGCTGGCCGTGAAGCTGTTCCGTGAGGAGGTCATTCCGCACCTGGACCTCATCCTCGACGGCTCGCGATCCATGAACCTGGACGGCACGGGCAAGGCAAAGGCCGCGGCGCAGCTTGCCGGCCTGCTCGCCACCGCCGCCGCCAACGCGCAGTGCACCCACGCGGTCTGGCTTTCGGGCGAGGGTTTTCAACGCCTCCCTAACGACACCCTGCGCCCCTCCGCCTGGGAAAAGCTGCAACTGGACAGCCGCCGCACGCCTGAGCAGTCGCTGCAAATCCTGCCGCCGCGATTCCGCCGGCTGGGGATGCGCGTTTTTATCAGCGACCTCCTCTGGCCCGGCGACCCGCAGGCGGTCCTGCGGCAACTGCGCCAGGGGGCGGCGGCCCTGTTCGTCATTCAGTTGCTGGCCCGCGAGGATGCTTCTCCGCCCGAGCACGGCAACCTGCGCGTCACCGACAGCGAGACCGGCGAGGAATTCGAGATCTACATCGATTCGGAAGTCGCGCGCACCTACGCCGAAAACCTGGCCCGATGGCAGCAGTCCTGGAGCGACGCCTGCCGGCAATGCGGGGCGCAGATGACCACCCTCATCGCCGAGGATTTGGAAAATTCGCTCACTGAATTGCAGTCCGTCCAACTGTTGGCCCCGGGATGATCCCCCTCCTCACCTATCCGCTCGCGCTCTTCGCGCTGGCCACGCTGCCGGCGCTGGCGGCAATCTACCTGCTGCGGAACCGCTTCCGCCGCCGCACGGTTTCCAGCCTGGTCCTCTGGCGCTTTCAGGTTCAATCCAAGGCCGGTGGGGCCAACATTCACCGCCTGCAGGTGCCGCTGCTGTTTCTGCTGGAACTGGCGGCTTTGGCGCTGCTGGCCGCCGCGGCGGCGGGGCCGCAATGGAAATTGCCCCAATCCCGGCGCCCGCTCATCGTCGTGCTGGATGACTCTTTTTCCATGCGCGCCGTTAGCGGCGGCGTTTCCGCACGCGGCCGCGCCGAGAATTATCTTCAGGACCTCGTGGAAGCGCAGGCGCCCCCCTCGACGCGCTTCATTCTTGCCGGGACCGGAGCGTATTCGCTGCAAGACTCCGCCAAAACCTGGCCGCGGATGCATGACCTCCTGGGCCAATGGCAATGCTGGTCTCCCGATGCGGCGATCGATGCGGCGATCGCGCTGGCCGGCGAAATGGGCCACAATCAGGCCAACATCCTGATTCTGACCGACCACAAACCGCCTTCGGGAGATTTCACCAGCAATCGGATTGAGTGGCATGCGTTCGGCGAAGCGCTGGATAATTTCGCGATCGTCAACGCTTCGCGCACGACGCTGGGAGATCAGGACCGCTGCCTGATCGAAGTCGCCAATTTCTCCGCGCAGTCGCGCGCGGTGCGATTGGTGGTGGAGGCCGGCGCCGCTTCGCCTCAGGCTTCGATCCTTTCCATCGGTCCCCGCCAGCGCCAGCGCGTGATCTTTAATATTCCCGCGTCCGCCGCGGTGCTGCGCGCCAGCCTCGAAGCCCCCGCCGGCTCCGACGCGCTGGACGTGGACAACCAGATCCAACTGCTTCCTCCGATTCGCAGGCGCGTGCGCGTCCAGGTCTCATTGGCCGACGAGAAACTGCGCGCGCTGGCCGAGCGCACGCTCGACGCAACCGGGCTGCGGGCCGCGATCTCCTCCGATCCACAGCTCCTGATCCACGACTCCTCCTCCCCCCCCGCCGGCGACTGCTGGAATCTGCAATGGATCGGGGCGGGCGGCGCGAGCGCGTTCGTCGGGCCGTTTGTCATCGACGCGTCGCATCCGCTTTGCCGCGGCGTCGGGCTGGAGGGAGCCATCTGGGCCGGCGCGGCCGCGGCCAATTCTCCCGGCGATGTTCCCGTGATTCTCGCCGGCAATACGCCGCTTCTTACCGTCCGGCAAGACGCACAGGAACGGAAGCTTCTCACCCTGAACTTCAACCCGGAACTTTCAACGCTGCAAAACACGCCGGACTGGCCCATTCTGTTTTGGAACCTGCTGCAATGGCGCGCCGACGAAATGCCCGGCCTCAAGGAAAGCAACGCGCGCCTCGGCGCCGAAGTGATTCTGAAGACTGCCGGCCAGGCCGTTCAGATCACACAACCCGACGGCGCGACCAGGTCATTCGCGGGAACCGGCGGTGAACTGGCGCTGCCAACGCCGGCGCCGGGGATTTACACCGTCAACATGGGCCGGACCAGCAGTCCGTTTTCCGTCAATCTTCTCTCCGCCGACGAATCCGATCTCTCGGCCTGTGCCAGCGGCCATTGGGGCGCATGGGGCGAAGCGGCCGAGGTGCGGCTGGAAGAAACTTCCGTCGTCTGGATCTTCGGGCTGCTGGCCCTGGCGATGCTCTGGACCCATTTGCTTTTGCTGGCCGGCGGAAAGGGCGGGCGTTAATGGTCGTGCTCTTTCAACCGGTCTGGCTTCTGCTGCTCGTGCCGCTGGCGCTGATCTGGTTCGTGTGGCGGCTGCCTAATCGTCTCTTGCAGTGCCTGCGCGCCGCCGTCCTTCTTTGCATCGTTTTCTCGCTGGCCCAGTTGGCGATCCGGCGTCCCGACCGCTCCGGCGCCGTCATCGTCGTCGCCGACCGCAGCGCCTCCATGCCGCCGGCCTCCGACGCCTCGGAAATGGAGATCATCGGCCTGCTTGGCAAATCAATGGCCCCGCGCGACCAGCTCGGGGTGGTTTCGTTCGGCCTCGAGGCGGCGGTCGAGCAGTCTCCCCAGCATACCGATTTCGCGGGATTCGCCGCCGACGTCGGCGTCGATCATTCCAGTCTCAACGACGCCATTGAAGCGGCGCTCTCCCTGATTCCCCCTGATGGCGGCGGGCGCATCCTCGTTCTCTCCGACGGCAAATGGACCGGAGAAGACCCGGCAGTCGCCGCGGCGCGCGCCGCCGGCCGCGGCGTTGCCATTGACTACCGCCGCCTCACCCGGCCGGAGGTTGACGACGTCGCCATTCAGAGTTTTCAGGCTCCGCAATCCGTCCTTCCCGACGAAGGGTTCATCCTCAACGGCTGGGTGCGGGCCCCGGCCGACCAGGAGATCCAGTATCAACTGCGGCGCGGCGACGTCATCATCTCCTCGGGCAGCAAACAGGTCACCGCCGGATTGACCCGGTTGATGTTCCGCGACCGGGCGACCACGTCGGGCGTGAACGAATACACGCTCACCGTCCAGGGCCGCGGGGATGATCCGGTTCCGGAAAACAATTCCGCCAGAACCCTGGTCAGCGTCGATGGCGCAAAGCCCGTGCTGGTCGTGTCCGAGGCCGGCGACGACTCGGGGCTGGTGAAATTGCTGCGCGACGGCGGGGTGCAGGTGATCGGCAAGACGCCGGGCCAATGCCAGTGGTCGCTCGAAATTTTGACGCGGTATTCCGGCGTGATAATCGAAAACGTGCCGGCCGGCGAAGTCACCATGAACGGCATGGAAACGCTGGCCGACTGGGTCGAAACCACCGGGACGGGCCTGGCCATGACCGGCGGGCAGAAGGCTTACGGGCCCGGCGGCTATTTCAAGTCGCCGCTGGAACGCGTGCTGCCGGTGTCGATGGAACTCCGCCGCGAGCACCGCAAGCTGGATGTTGCCGTCGTCGTTGCCCTCGACAGGTCGGGCAGCATGGCCATGCCCGCCGGCGGCGGCCGCGAGAAGATCGACCTGGCCGACCTGGGCACCGTGCAGGTGCTCGATCTCCTCTCCCCCTCGGACGAATTCGGCGTGTTCGCCGTGGACACCGAGGCGCATGAAATCGTCCCCCTCGACACCGTCGAAAACAACCGGGCATATCGCGACAAAATCCTCAAGATTGATTCCGAGGGCGGCGGCATTTACATCTACGAGGCGCTGGTGGCCTCTGCCCGGATGATCGAAAAGGCCAAGGCCCAGACCAAGCACATCATTCTTTTCTCTGACGCCGCCGACGCCGAACAATCGGCGCACTACGAGGAGATCGTCGGCAAGCTGCGCGACGCCGGCGTAACCGTCAGTGTCGTCGGCCTGGGCACGGCGCATGATTCCGACGCCGATATGCTCAAGGACCTGGCCCGGCGCGGCGGCGGCGAGTGCTATTTCAGCGACAATCCCGACGAAATCCCGCGCATCTTCGCGCAGGATACTTTTACCATCGCGCGCAGCGCCTTCGTCGATCAGGCGACGCCCTTTTCGGTGACGGCCGGGTATTCAGTGCTTGGCGCGCCGCTGGCCTCGGCCCCGCCGGCATTGGGCGGATACGATCTCTGCTACCTGCGCCCCCAGGCGAACCTCGCCGCCGTCACGCGCGATGACTACCAGGCGCCGGTGGTCGCGTCGTGGAACGCCGGCAACGGCCGCGTGCTCTGCTTCTTGGGCGAGGCCGACGGAAAGTACAGCGGCGATCTCGCCAGGTGGAAGCAGGCCGGCGAGTTTTACGCCACATTGGCGCGCTGGGTCGCGGGCAAACGCCGCTCGCTTCCCGACGACATGATGCTGACGCAGGAGGTCCGCGACGGCGTCTGCGTTGTGCAGTTGCATCTCGACCCCAGCCGCAAGGCCGAGCCGTTCTCGAATCTGCCGCGCCTGCAAACCCTCCACGGGCTGCCGGGCGAATCGCCGGGCAAGGAGTCGGCCGCCTTGCAATGGAAGGACGCGGACCTGCTCGAAGCGGACCTGCCCATCTCCGGGCGCGAAACGATGTTGAATACGGTGTCGGTCCCAGGGCAGCAGCCGGTAACGCTGCCGCCGGTATGCTTGCCCTATTCGCCGGAGTTTGCCCCCGAGCAACCCGGCCGCGGCGAGGCCGCCCTGGAACAAATCGCCGCCACCACCGGCGGAAAGGAACGCGCCGAGATTCCGCAAATGTGGAGCGCGCTGCCGGTCGTCTCGCGTTACGTCGAACTCGCTCCCTGGCTGCTGGTCGGCGCGGCGATCCTCTTCCTGATGGAGATTCTCGAGCGCCGCACCGGATTCATATCGAGCCTCCTTTGGCACAAGCCCGCACTCGCACGGAGCGACACCGGCCCTGCGCTTGCCTCCGCGGGTTTTTCTCGCAGGCGGCTGTCTTTTGGGTCATTTGGCCGCAAATCCCACAATAAACCGGGCGCCCCGGCAAACCCGGCGCTCGCCAAAAGCGCGGCGGCCGCGAAGAAAATCGCGGCGCGCTCCTCCGCCATGGAGGCGCCGCAATCCGCGACAATGGATGCGTTGCGCAAGGCAAAGGAACGAGCCAGCCGACGATCGGAGAAGGAAGAAAACGCTTGACGGACTTGGGGTATGCCTAACCACGCATTCGGCTGGCTTTACAGCCAATGGGCCGTACAGGGCTCGAACCTGTGACCTCCTCCTTGTAAGGGAGGCGCTCTGGCCAACTGAGCTAACGGCCCGAATCTGCGGCTTTAAGGGTAAGCCGAGGGGAGCAAAAAGGGAAGGCCGGCCGGCGAATCGACACGGCCCGTCGTGCGCGCCTGATTTACTGGACATCCTTTCAGTTTCCATTGCGACTCCTTTGTGACATGCCTAGGTTGCGCGTTGGCTCTTGGCCTCGTTGAGATGCGCCGGAGTTCGTTGGCAAAGGAGACTTTTCATGGCAGAAACCGGAACAGCACCGCATACGCTTGGCGAACGCGCGGCATTTCAGCTTGCCAACGTCACCAAGACGCCGCCGCAGTATGGCGCCATTACGCCGCGATGGCTGGTTCGATTTCTCGATTGGAAACCGTTGGAAGCCGGCACGCTCCGAGTCAATCGCGTCGTGGACGAAAAGTCGGTTGAAGTCGTCTGCGATCAGAAGGACGAACAGGCTCTTCCCGAATCGTTCGTCAATTACGAGGAAAAGCCCCGCGAGTACACGCTCAACTCGATTTCCTCCGTCCTCGATGTTCACACGAAAATCTCCGACCTATTCAGCAACCCGTTTGATCAGATCAAAGAACAAATCCGCCTGACGATCGAAACGGTAAAGGAACGGCAGGAGAGCGAACTGCTGAACAACAGCGGCTACGGCCTTTTGAATAACGTCCCCGAATCTCAGCGCGTCAAGGCTCGCTCCGGCGCACCCACGCCCGATGATCTGGACGAATTGCTTACAAAAGTCTGGAAGGAGCCGTCATTTTTCCTGGCCCACCCCCGCGCCATCGCGGCCTTTGGACGCGAATGCACCCGCCGCGGCGTGCCGCCGCCAACGGTGACATTGTTCGGCACGCCGTTCCTTACCTGGCGCGGCGTTCCGCTGGTTCCCACCGACAAGATTCATGTCGATGGAAAAACCAACCCCACCAAGCCCGGCGGCAAGACCAGCATTTTGCTTCTCCGCGTCGGCGAAAAGAAGCAGGGAGTCATCGGCCTGTTCCAACCGGGCCTGCCCGGCGAGCAAACGCCGGGACTTTCGGTGCGTTTCATGGGAATCAGTCGCAAGTCGATCGGCTCGTATCTGATTTCCCTCTACTGCTCCGCCGCAGTGTTGACCGATGACGCGATTGCCATCTTAGAGCAGGTCGAAGTGGGGACCTATCATGAGTACAAGTGATTTTCCTGACGGAGTCACCGAACTGATCCCGCACGCGGCATCCGGCGGATTGCCGAGCGCGGCGACGATCGCCAAGCTGGCCAATGATTTCTTCAAGGATGTTCCCGTGGATGAGCAGGCGATGGCGCCCGTAATGGCCGATGCGCAGGGCCTTAGTCTTCCGACCGAGGAGCAGCTTCGATCGCTGCCTTCCACGCTGAACCTTGCAGAGCAAGCGGCGAAGCCTGCCCAGTCCGCAGTGACTGTGCCGGGAATTCCCGGCGGTCTATCGGCAGGCGATTTTTCGATCCCCGCCAACTTTTCGTTTCTCAACGATGCGCGCGGGATTTTTGTGAATCCCGTTCCGGCGACAAACCCGATTCCGGCCGCAGCGACGACCCAAAAGATCCCATATGAAACTGAGCTTGGCGATCTTCCAACCTTCTTGCCCGGGTCAAAATCGCCTCGCATTTCCACGTCGGCCGCCGACCTGGCTGACCCGCAAATCCCCGGAGTCTCCCAGCGCGACTTTGATCCAACTCGCCTTGGGTCGTTTGGCTTTCTCGATGAAGCGAAGTCGCTGGACGTCGCCAACTCGTCGCAAATCGCGGGGCCGATTCCTTCCGCGTTGGGCGGGTCTTCATTTTCCGACCTTTCCAGCGTGCCGTTTGATGTGAACGCCATTCGCCGTGACTTCCCAATCCTTCAGGAGAAGATCAACGGCCGCCAGCTTGTCTGGCTCGACAACGCCGCGACGACGCACAAGCCGCGATCGGTGATTGACCGGCTGTCGTTTTTCTACGCCCACGAAAACTCCAACATCCATCGCGCCGCGCATACGCTGGCCGCGCGAGCGACCGACGCCTACGAAGGCGCGCGTGAAAAGGTCCGGCGATTCCTCAACGCCTCCGATTCGCGTGAGATTATTTTCATCCGGGGAGCGACAGAGGCCATCAATCTCGTCGCCCAGAGCTGGGGCCGAAGAAATATTCAGAAGGATGATGAAATTGTCATCACCTGGCTTGAGCACCACGCCAATATCGTGCCCTGGCAGATGCTCTGCGCGGAAAAGGGAGCCAAGCTTCGGGTTGCGCCGGTGGACAACAGCGGCCAGGTTCTTCTGGACGAATACGAGAAGCTCCTGAACAATCGCACGCGCCTGGTGGCTTTCGCCCACGTTTCCAATGCGCTGGGGACAATCACCCCGGTCGAGGAAATGATCGCCGCCGCCCATCGCCATGGCGCCAAGGTTCTGGTGGATGGCGCCCAGGCCGTCTCACATTTGCGTGTGGATGTTCAGGCGTTCGACTGCGACTTTTACGTCTTCTCCGGCCACAAGGTCTTCGCGCCCACAGGCATCGGCGTGGTCTACGGAAAATCCGACGTGCTCAACGCCACGCCACCCTGGCAAGGAGGCGGCAATATGATCACGGACGTCACTTTCGAAAAGACCGTCTACCAGACGCCGCCCGGGCGTTTCGAGGCCGGCACCGGCAGCATCGGCGATGCCGTCGGCTTGGGCGCGGCGATCGATTATGTCGAACGCATCGGCATGGCCAACATCGCCCGCTATGAACATGATCTGCTGGTTTATGCCACCGAGGCCCTGCAGCGCATTCCCGGCCTTCGACTGATCGGCGCCGCCGCGGAAAAAGCCAGTGTCCTATCCTTTGTGCTCGATGGTTTTCGCACGGAAGATGTTGGAGCCGCGTTAAATCGCGAAGGCATCGCCGTCCGCTCGGGCCATCATTGCGCTCAGCCCATTCTTCGCCGATTTGGTGTGGAAACCACGGTTCGTCCGTCGCTGGCTCTTTACAATACGTGCGAGGACGTTGACGCCCTGGTCACCGCCATCTGGAATCTCAAGGGCGGCAGGCATCCGGCACTCACCTGATACGCTTGTGTGATTGTTCAAATTCCCAGTCCATCAACGAACTCGTTTGAAAGCCGTTGCGGGGTTGGGCAAACCCTGCTTTCGAGGAATTCCGAAAACGCGTACAACGTCCGCCGCGTTTCGGCGGCGGATTCAGGCCGCAGGCGCGCGAATTCCTCGATGGCTTCCAGCACGGAAGCGAGGGCATCATTGGCGCCGCGGGAATATCCGGCCTCGTAGCCGCGCTCCTGGTACGCCGTCACCAATCCGGAAAAGCACTCCTGACGTTCATGCGTATCAACCGGTTCATCGGCGGCGTGAATGGTGGAATGCGAGTTCAGGCTGAACATAAAGCTACATCTTTCTCGAATATCATCCGCCCTGTCGGGAAGCGTCGCGTCGGCCGGAGCCTCAACTCTCCAGCCGACGCGGAAATAGCGGCTAGGGTCTCATGTCCTTAGCCAACAAACTCTGCGCCTCAACCCGTCCCGACCCGGTACAGCCCTGTGCGAGCAGTTCACCCAGAATCGCCCCGATCTCGGTCCCCGCACCGGGCAGGAAAGCAGAAAAGATCGCGGCGCTCACGCGCGTCAACTCGTTCTCCGAAAATGATTCGACCGACTTGGCCCCGATCAGAGCAGCGCGAATGCGATCTTTCAGCATTCCCGTATTTACAAAATGACCCATCCGGCCGACAAGGCGCGGATCAACGGATGGACGATCCATCGCAGATTGATGGAGGACTTCGGCCAGAGCCGCCACTTCCTGCAGCCCGATCAAAAGGAATATGGTTGGCAACCCCAAGGCCCTGGCCAATTCGGCGATTGTTGAGAGCCTAGGGTCGCTGGACCCGGTTTCGATCTGCGCGATCGTTGCTCTGGATATGCCCGAATCCTGGGCCAGCTCATGCTGGGTAACGCCCTGGGTCAGGCGAGCGGTCACCAGGTTCTTGGCCAAAAGTGCGTCCGCGGACTCGCGCCTTATCACGCGAGCTGATGGTAATAGTGTAAACATAATGCCACTCTTTGCTGCTTAAGACTGAATACGAACTTGTTATTCCAAGGTGTAGAACGACGCTTAACGGTACAAATCAGTAATCCGCTAAGAGAAGGCGACAGAATCGTTTACAACGACATTGAGGCGGCGTGCTGCAAGCGCGGCAGTGCTCTGCAAGGTCTGTGCGAAGATTCAATCGCGAATCCAGCCTCATTCGATGCCCATGCCGGTCGAGCGCCCCCATTTACCTATTAATACGATAGATTTTATAGATATATTATGAGATCGGTGCTGTGGTTTGTCAAGTTGGCCCGGTATGTTGTGGTGTCCAATTGGATAGACACCAATGCAAATCGGGTTGACGCAAATGGCGATAGCGCTGTCTACTCGCCCGTGATATGAATTTTGCTTTTCGCTTTAATCCCGCGATTTCGACCCAATTCGGCTGCTGTTGATTCGATTCGACCCTGGTCCCGACTCGCTTCATCGCATCTTTCAAAATCGACTTCACAGGCCCGTTCACAGAAAGGACTACGGCCATGAGTTCTGAAACACAAAATCTGCCGTTGGCGCCGGCTACTCAGGAACGAGTTGCCGCCACGCGGCTGGGGATTGCCTTGGATTGGTGGGCGGTCATTGCCGCTATTGCCCTGGCGGTACTGGTTCGGTTCAATCTTTTACCTGCCATCAACTGGTTCAAGTAAGCGATCACCTATCTTGGAAGGACTTTATGACCACTTCAACCATCGCCGGACCAATCCCCGGGGCAAAAGCCGGTCCCAAGAGTGCGGCATTTTCGTTCGTTGCCCTCCTGCCCGGTCTGCTTTTGCTTCTGGCCGTGGGGTACGCCGGAGAACTGATCGAAGCTGCGATCCGGCACTATAGCGCCGCTCATCCAAAGTCGCCGCTGCCGAATATCGAATATGTTCTCTGGGCAATCCTCATCGGGCTGCTCATCGGGAACACCATTGGCGGTCGATCCTGGTTCAAAATATTCGCCCCGGGAATTGGCACCTACGAATTCTGGCTGAAGCTCGGGATCGTTTTGTTGGGAACACGGTTTCTCCTTCGGGATGTCGCCAAGCTTGGGGGCACAAGCCTTTTGCTGGTCGCGATTGAACTGGTCGGGGCTTTTGCCCTGATGGTTGTCCTGGGCAGACTATTCAAACTTGGACCCAAGCTGACGGCGCTGTTAGCGGTCGGGTCGTCTGTATGCGGCGTTTCGGCAATCATCGCGGCGCAGGGCGCTATTGAGGCTGACGAAAAGGATGCCTCCTATGCCATCGCCGCGATTTTGGCCCTGGGAGCAGTCAGCCTCTTTTCCTATCCTCTTATTGGCCATTCTTTGCACCTGAGCGATCGCGCCTATGGCGTCTGGGCCGGCCTTTCGGTGGACAACACCGCCGAAGCGCTTGCGGCCGGCGCGCTCTATTCTGATTCCGCCGGCAAAGTCGCTGCTCTGACCAAGACAGCCCGGAATGCAACCATCGGCCTTGTGGTGCTGGCAGTGGCCGTATATTTTTCCGTGAACGGCGGCAAAGAGCTTCAAGGATCAAAAGCCGCATTCCTCTGGAAGAGATTCCCGAAATTTGTACTTGGGTTTCTGCTGTTTTCCGCGCTGGCGAGTTGGGCGGCGAGCAATCCGTCAGTGTTCACGAAGAGTCAAATCACCAGCCTGGCCAATTTGAGCCGATGGGCATTTCTGCTCACTTTCGCGGGAGTGGGGTTGCGCACCAATGTGCGGGAACTCTTCCAGCAAGGGCCGCGGCCGTTCATCGTCGGGACTCTGGCCGAACTGTTCATCGCCGCGTTTACGCTTGGCTTGGTTATCGGCGCTGATCGGTTGACTAAGGGGCTGTGAAATACGTTGCGACGCGGACCACGTGGTCGAGTGGTTTAGGCACGGGCCTGCAAAGCCCGGCACGCGGGTTCGATTCCCGCCGTGGTCTTTTGAAGAATGCTCGTTTAATCCACGCCGCATGTGCTTTTTCTAAATCGCAAATTGCACGTGAAGGGTTGAAATTGCTACAGTACCGCAACCATGAAACTGCTCCATGGCGCGGCCGCGATCCAGCTCGGATTCATGGCCATCGGCGGGCCAGTTAGCAGGGGAACTCCTGGCGCGGACGCCCTGGAAATCAGGCAAACAAATTGCCGATTTGTTGCCGAATTAATACGTGCACGTCCCGCCTGGATTGGCCTGTCCCTGGATTCGGAAAAACTAGCTGCGTCCCCGTATAATGTCCGGCTTGGCGGAGAGTTGGGATTAACTTTGGTTTAACGCGATCGTGGCCGATTCCAGTGGCACAACTCCGAGATCACATGTCTGATATCAACCTCGAAGACAAACCTGACGCAAAAGAGCCATCTGGCTGCCTGAAAAGATTCCTTATTGGTTCCGACGTGTTGCAATGTCTGTTCGTAGCGTTATTTGGCTGGCCTTTAATTATGAGAAATCCTGTTGTGTCCTATGGAATCCCCCTGCCCTGGATTGTGACTTTGCCGTGCGATTGCATCGGCATTATATGCCTGGCTTTGGCGGGATCGAAATGGCGAG
>JBEKYH010000108.1:0-12060 GCA_049511115.1 Tepidisphaeraceae bacterium
ATGGCGAAACCAGGCTCACCTGGGAGTGTGGGTCTGGACCAGCACCAACTCCGGCATCACGCAATATGACGGCTTCAATCCCCAGGCGACGGGAGCGAGCGACCAGACGTTTTTGCGCGACATGCCGCAGGTCAAAAAAATGGTCGAAATCGAGCGCTCGCAGTATCTGGGCGCGCTGGCCAATCAGTTCATTCGAGATCACCCTGGGCGATGCGTTGAATTGGCGTTTCTAAAAATCGCGCGGCTTTGGAGCCCGATGCCGCTGAGCGCGCAATTCGGCCGGCCGTTATATGTGGCGGCCGAGATCGCCTATGCGACGCCGCTGTTTGTATTGGCGGTGATTGGGCTAACGCGCGGAGCCGCGCACGCGCACGAGGGAATTACCCCCTCTCCATGTACTCAGGGAGAGGGCCCGGGTGAGGGTTCTTCGACTTTCGCAAACATCTCTCGCAAAGCCAAAGACGACCCTCACCCTAGCCCTCTCCCTGCGTACATGGAGAGGGGACCAGACCAGGCCACTCCCCAGGCAGTGGGCGTGCGCGGCCGCGGCTTACCCCCGCGCGCAAAGGTGCTTTTACTCGTGCCCGCCCTATACTTCACAGTCGTTCACGCCGCGTCGGTGTCGGGTCTTCGCTATCGCCTGCCGGCCGAACCGCCGCTGGCGATACTGGCGGCGGCGGCCCTTAGCTGCCGCGAGCGCAGTCGCCGGGATCAGGGCAATGCCGCTTCGCGCCCGGCAGGGTAAACCGTCTTCAGGATTCAATGCCCAAGGCTCTCCTTCATCCCGAACATTCGCTCAATCGCGCCTGGCGGCCGCGCCATCCGTTGCGGCCGCACGTGGGGAGATTCCGCCGCTGGGCGATGCTCCTGTTGATGTTGCTCCTCTGGTCGTTGATCGGGGCTTACGTTTATCTCACCGATGACGCGCGCGTTCGCCGCATGTCGGCGGACTACCTGGCAACCCTGGTCGGCGGAAAGGTGAGCATCGGATCGGCCAAGTTGTCGATCTTCCAGGGGCTGCGCCTGAATGATGTCTGGATCACCGTCCCCGACGGCGACGGGCCTCAATCGACGCTCCTCGAAGCAGGCACCGTGCTGATCCGCTACGATCTTCGCGCCCTCCTGGGCGGGCAGGTCGTGGCCAACCAGATCACGGCGACCGACCTGCGCGTGAACCTCGCCGAGGACATGCGCAGCGGGCAGTGGAATTACCAGCTTTTGAAATTGAGTCCGCAGATTTCCAACCAGCCGTTGAATCAGCCGCTCACCGCGCTGCCGGAAGTCATTCTGCGCGACGCGCAGGTGGTTTACCTGCAGCTCAGCGACGGCGTCGTGCGCCAGACGGGTTGGGTGGCCGTTGCCGGACGTCTCGGGCCCGCGGCCAAGCCTCAGGAATATGAATTCTCCCTGCAAAGCCGCGGGCGGCAATCGCTGGGACCGACCATCGACGGATCGCTTGATATTCCCAGTTCACATCTCTCGGCCAACATGCGCAATTTCGTTTTTGACCCCGACATCCAGACCATGCTGCCCGGGCCGGTGAGCAAATGGTGCCGCGACCACCGGCTCGCCGGGAATATGAATGTTTCGGTCGATTATTCGCTCAATTCTGATCCGGCCGCGCCGGACTTTCACGTCCAGGCCGACCTTGACGGCGTGGCCCTTTCCCTGAACCCGGACCTGGGCGACGCAGGTCTAAAAATCCACGACGCCTCCGGATCGCTGGTCTTCACCAAGGACGGCCTGAGCGCCGAGGCGGTGACGGCGCATGTGGATGACAACGCCTTTGCCGTCAACGGCACTATCGGCGGCTATTCATCGGACGCCCCGCTGGATTTGAATCTCCGTTCCATTGGCGATGTGAATCTTCCCCCGGTGTGGCCGCCGGTGGCGTCATTGCCGCCCGAGGCGCGCGAGCTATACCGCCATTTTCATCCCTCGGGGCGGGCCAAGGCGCAGATTCATCTGACTCGCGCCTCGGCCGGCGCGGCGCTTGGATGCGCGGCCCAGGTGGATGTGGTCGACGGGGCGTTTGTGCTGGCGGAACTCCCCTACCCGATTTCCCACGTCACCGGCCAGTTGCTGGTCGGGCCCGACCCGGCCCAGGGGTTCGATACCGTGCGGGTGATTAATCTCCACGGCCATGGCATTGATGGAGGACCCAACCAAAACGCCCAGATGATCGTAAACGGCTGGTGCGGGCCGTTCGACGCGACCTGCGGGGGGCGGATTGATGTTCACGGCGACAACGTCCATGCCGACCCGAAGCTGACGGCGGCGCTCCCGCCGCAGGCGCGCCAAGCACTGGAGATGTTTGATCCATCGGGGGCCGGCAAGGGACCGGGCCCGGAGTTCACCGCCGGCTTTGACGCGGCGGCGATTCGCGATCACGCCGGCGTGATTCCGGGTTTGCGCTGGGACGTGGATACCGACCTGTCGATTACCAGCGACAACGCGATGTATGTCGGATTCAAATACCCGCTGCACGAAGCCTCAGGAAAAATGCAGCTTCGGCCGGGATTTGTAAATGTGCTGGGGATCACCGCCAAAAACGGGGCGGCGACGTTTGCCGTGACCGGCCGCATTGATACCGGCCACACGCCGACCAGTCCGTTCGTGCCCGATTTGCAGGTAACGGCGAAAGATATTTCCATCGACGACACGCTCCTGGCCGCGCTTCCCGCCGAAGCGCGCCAGCGCCTCAAAGCCCTCGGCGCCGCCGGCAAGCTGGATGTCTCTGGCAAAGTCACCGGGCCCAAAATGGCCTACGATTTAGCGCTGACACTGCACGATGGATCGCTCTCTCCCGACGGCAAGCTGGCGGTGAGCGACCTGACCGGCGATCTGCACCTCACGCCCACGCGAATCGAATCGGCCGATCTGATCGGCCGGCGCGGGCAGGCGACGATTCTCGCCGCCGGGTATATCGACTTTACCGGCGGCCAGCGCACCATGGCGCTCTCCGCCAGCGCGACGAATCTTGACCTGGACGATTCACTGCATGACCTGCTGCCGGTGCAGGCTCGCCAGCCGTGGGATTTTCTGCACCCCTCTGGCGCGGTCGACGCCAAGCTCGACTATCACACCGCCGACGCGCCCGACGGATTGAACATCGCCATCCGGCCCAGAAACTTGTCGGCCGCGCCGGCGCTGGCGCGCGGGGCGGCGCCGCTGAAGCTTGATCTGATCACCGGCAGCATCGACATCGCCGCCGATCAGCAGGCGCGGTGGGATATTTCCGGTTCGCACGGGACGGGAACGATCAACGTCGCGGGCACATGGAAGCTGAATGATCCGGCCGCGCCGTGGGATTTGCATTTGTCGGGGAAAGGCCTGACCGTCGACGCGGATTGGGTCAAGTCGATGCCCAGCGGCCTGGGGAAGGTGATGCAGCTTTTGCAGCTTCGCGGCATCGTGGGATTTGATTGCCCCACGCTTGCCTATCGGCCCGGCGCCGGCACGTTTGGCGGCGATGCGAGTGAACCGGTCGGCGAGCCCGACGCGGATTTTGCCTTTACCGTCACCTGCGAAAAAGGCTCCCTCAACATCGGCGTGCCGTGCGATCAGTTAAACGGATCGGCCGCGATTGCGGGGACGATTCGCGCCGGTGAACTGCGCCAATTGCAGGGGACGATCGCCGCCAGCGCGCTGCGCCTCGCGGGGCGGCCCGCATCGAACCTGGAGGCGACTCTTTCCAAGCCCGCGAACCAGCCGACTCTGCACGTCACGGGCTTGAAGGCGACTGTCGCCGACGGCGATGTCGCGGGTGATCTGGCGGTGTCGCTCCCGGACCAGAAGTCCGGCCGCTATGCGATCAACATGGTCCTCAACGACGCCGATGTCGGCGAGCTGACCGGCGATCTCAACACCAAGCTCAGCGGGCGATTATCCGCATCGCTGCAAATGGCCGGGAGCACGTCGGATGTGTCCGACCGGCAGGGCCGCGGCGACGTGCGCGTGGCCGGGGCGCAGATGTATCAATTGCCGCTGCTGCTGGGATTATTTCAGGTGACCAATCTGGCCCTGCCGATCAGTTCGCCATTTGAACGGGCCGAGGCCAGATACAACGTGCAGGGCCAGCGCGTGACGCTGGAAAAAATCCAGCTTTCCAGCAAGGACATGGCCATGCAGGGCGGCGGCCACATTGATTTTGGCGCCAAGCAGGTGGACCTCACTTTCGACACGGCTACACCGACGTGGCTGAGCATTCCCCTGGTCGGCCCGATGTGGCAAAAGGCCGAGAACGAGCTGATGCAGATTCACGTGAAGGGGTCGATCCTGTCGCCAAAAATTTCGGCGAGCTCGCTGGATACGGTGACGACGACGGTGGATCAGGTCATCAAGGGCGATTCGGGGAAGTGAACGGCCGTTGGGAAAAAAAGAGGAATGAACGCCGAGACACAGAGACGCCGAGAAAACAAATGCGGATACCAAATTCAAAATAGAGTAATTTTTCTCTTCCTCGGCGTCTCTGTGTCTCGGCGTTCATTCATTCTTTTTTCCTGCCCAGGCGATTCACGCCGACAGCGTTTCCTCCACCACCAGCGGAAGATGCAAAGGTTCTTCCGGCCCGATCCAGGGGAGGAGGAGAAGGCCGGGAATGCCCAGCAGGGCGCTAGCGCCGAAGAAGGCGGGCCACGGGAGGGCGTGGGCCATCTGGCCGCTTAAGGGACCGGCGAGCTGGCGGCCCAGGGCCATGATGCCGCTGAGGAGGGCGAATTGGAACGCCGAGAATCGCGCGTCGCACTGGCCGATCATCCAGGCGGTGAAACCGGCTGTCGTCAGGCCGATGCAGACATTTTCAACCGCGATGACCGCGACCAGCATTCCATAGCTTGGCCCGGATTCGGCCATGGCGACGAAGGCCAGATTGCTCACCGAGTGCAACACGCCAAACAGCCAGAGCGATTTCCACACGCCAAAGCGGCGGACAATTCCCCCGCCGGCCAATGTGCCGAGAATCGTGAGCGCGACGCCCAGCCCCTGGCGAACGGCGCCGATCTGGTCGGGGCGGAATTTGATCTGCAGGAGAAAGGGAATGCTCATCGCGTTGGCGATGGATTCGGGGAGTTTGAATACCAGCACGAACACCAGAATCACCCACCCGTTGCGGCGAAGAAGCAGATCGCGCAGCGGATCGACGACGGCTTGTTTCAGCGAGGTTGGCCTGTGCGAACGCATCGCACCCAAAGCGCCCGCGAAGACTTGTTTTCCTTCGCTTGCCAGAAATGTTCCCACCAGACCAACCCCCATGCCGGCGGCCGTCCATTGGCAGGCCGTCTGCCACGAGAGATGAAATCGCCCCACGAGAATAAGCCCGCCCGCGCCGCTGGCGATCATGCCCACGCGATAGCCGCATACGCTGACCGCCGCGCCGGGACCGCGCTCCGATGGCTCCAGCACGTCGGCCCGCCACGCGTCGATGACAATGTCCTGGCTCGCACTGAGAAACGCGACCGCGGTGGCCGCCAAGACTAAAAAAGGCAGCGAAGTCTTGGGATCGCAACGGGCGAGGACTGAAATAGCCGCGATGAGGAGGATTTGCGTCGCCGCCATCCACCCACGGCGGCGTCCGAGAAACGGCAGCGAAAACCGGTCGGCCAGCGGCGACCAGATGACTTTGCAGGCATAAGGAAGACCGATCAGGCCGATCGAGCCGATTTTGCGGGTATCGAATCCCGCATCGGTGAGCCATGCGGAAAGCAAGTCGCCGCTGAGGGCGAGGGGGAGACCCGACGAGATGCCCAGGAGTAATAGCGCGAGGAAACGGCGGGAGAACAGGTTAGTTGATGATTCCTTCATCGCGGGCGACCTTCCTTGGCCGGGGGAATCATAACCGGAGGTTAGCTGCACGCCAGTGATAAGAGACCTGTAATAGCGATTGAATTATTCGTGACGCGGCGGCCTGTCCTTGCTAAAATGCACATCATGACGCGGCCGGTTGTGTACTTCCTAACAGCAGTCGCCGTGCTGGATTGCATCGTTTTCGCAGTGCGTGCCCATCACCTATATTTACGTCCGCCTCCTCAGGACTGGGAAGGAGATCGATGGTACGACAAGGCAAAGGATTCAATCGGGGATGCCGCGCTGGCCGCCATATGCGCGACGTACCTTTATCGACGGACACTGGAAATTCGTGCCGGCATCGGCCGTAACCCGTGGCGATTAAAGGAAAATCCGGAGTTGTTTGCCTTCTTTTGTTTATCCGCGGGCTTTGGCTTCGTCCCGATATGCAGCGACTTGGTCGCGGGGCCGAAAATTCGAGGCGAGAGCATCGCTTCAGCGGTCCTGTCCGTCGTGACTGTCATCGGTGTCGTTCTCCGGAGACGGTGGGAGGCTGCGCACCCGTTCATCGACCTTAACAGGTGCTAATGTAGCTTCGGCACTCTCGGCACTCGTCTGAATATTCCATTGGGTAACCGCCTGCATTGCCCGTCGCCGCCCCTCCGACTAAAGTCTTGCGCATGAGCATTTTCCGGGTCAACGTCATCGCGTGCAATCCCCAAAGTGAGGATCGACTTACCCCGGCGATCGACGTGCTGGTCGATACGGGAGCGGAACTCACATGGCTGCCAGCGGAGATGCTCCTGAAAATCGGCATCCAGCCGCGCCGCAAGCGCACTTTCCAGGCCGCCACCAAGCAACTGATTGAGCGCGACGTGGGTTACGCCATTTTGCGGGCGCAAGGGTATGAAACGAACGATGAAGTCGTCTTCGCGCAGCCGACCGACCTGAGCCTGCTCGGCGTGCGCACCATCGAAGGGTTTGGCGTCATGGTTGACAATCTCGCACACCGCTTTGTTGCAACCACGACTCTGGTCGCAGCGGCAGGGAACTCTCACAAAAAATAATCCGCCCGCACCTTGAAGTGCTCGGCAAGCTTACGGATGTTCGCCTTGGATAGCCCTCGTCTTCCGCTCAGATAAAGCGAACCCATCCCACGATTGCCCAGCAGGCGGCCGAGGTCGGACGCACTCATGCCGGCCTCTTCGGCCAGGTATTGGAGGCGTTGATGAGGTGTTCCCCGCTTGCGCGGCGCGTCATGATCGCGATCGTAATGGAGAATCATTTCCGACAGGATCGCCAGGTAATCGTCCTGATCGGGCGTGAGCGGGTGGCCCGCCATCGCCAGCACAATTTCCAGCGTGTTGACGTAATCCACCGCGTCGTGAATGGGGCGCGGAGGAAACATCGCCACCAGGTCCTTGTATTGTTGCGGGATTTGGGCAAATGCCGTTTTGTGGCCGGTCCTTCGCATTAGAGCATCCTTTTCCATTTGTCTTTACTGTACTCCGCGTGCGTCATGAACAGCATCGCGTAGACAATCTGTGTGTTGTAGTGAACCGCGGCAATGAGCCGGTATTTATTGCCGCCGATGTTAAAGACGTCCACGCGCCGGCCGCTGTCCACGGTCACTTCATCGGCTGACGAGACAACGGACCGCATCTCGACGAAGTTCTTCCAGTCCGCGTCCTCAATGAGGGTCATCCATTTTTCCAGCGCCGCCTCCGCATCCGCGTGCCGGGAAGCCCAGCTCTTCACGGTGGGCGGCTTGACGATCCGCATGACTGCATTATGCAGTCAACCACGGCGGATTGCAAGAGATGTGGCGGCCTTGGCAACATTCGATCTGGTATTCTGTATGAACAATGACGGACGTTGGTTATGAGGGTCAAAACACGCAATTCTGCCGGCCCTTCATCGAGGGAGGCGCCGGCGGCAAGCATTCCCGCGTCGATCGGAAGCCGACGAACAGGAGAATCCTATGAATCACGCTCGGTTAACGATGTTATTACGGTTTGCCGCCGTAGGCGTGATCGCCAGTTTCGCCCGCGGGCAAACAGCGCCGCCATCGCCGGGCGATTCGCCGCAAGGCGGAGTGAGCCAGGGCGACGCCTCGCAAATCATCGCGGCCCCGCCCGTCATTCCCGACGCGAAATTCAATCTCACCGATTTCGGCGGCGTGGGTGATTACAAGGCTTTTAATACCGATGCCTTTCAGAAAGCCGTCGCCGCGATTGCCCAGGCCGGTGGAGGGCATCTCATCGTCCCGCCCGGGACGTACAAGACGCTGCCATTTGCGCTGACGAGCCATATGGATTTGCACCTCGACGCCGGCGCGACGATCAAAGCGCCCGACACGTTCGAGGAATACGGCATCCCCGATCCGAACGACCCAGTAACGCCAACGACGCGACCCGCGGGTGCGCGCGGCTTCGGCGGCGGTCGCGGCTTCGGCCCCGGCGTGCGGCCGCTGATTTCCTGCCCGGCGAATACCACCGATATCTCCATCACCGGCAGCGGCACCATCGACGGCTCCGGCGCGATGTTCTGGATCTGGTCGGATAAAGCGGCCCGCCGCTATCCGCCGGGGCGGCGCGTTGTGGCCCGGCCCTCGCTCGTCTCCCTTTCCGGCGTGCAGCGGCTGCTGGTGGACGGCGTCATGCTGACGAATTCACCGATGTTTCACCTCGTCCCGCGCGGGCAGGACATCACCATCCAGAATATCCGCATTTTCGCCCCCAGCGACGCTCCCAACACCGACGCCATCGACCCCGGCGGGCAGCGCATAGTCATCCGCGATTGTGAGATCGACACCGGCGATGACGACGTCGCGATTCAAAGCGGGTCCAAAGACGTGCTGGTCGAAAATCTCACCTGCCTCCACGGCCACGGCATCTCCATCGGCAGTTCCACGCGCAACGGCCTGAGCCACGTGATCGTCCGCCATTGCACCTTCGACGGCGCCGACAACGGCCTGCGCATCAAGAGCTACCGCGGCGCCGGCGGCGAAGTGCACGACATCTGGTATTCCGACATCACCATGAAAAACGTGCGCCGGCCGTTCGATATCAACATGCTCTACAACGGCAACGCCAACACTCCCACAGATGTGGGACCTCGCCAGGCCGAGCCAGGCCAGACGCGGGCGATTCCCAATTTTCACGATATTCACTTCACCAACATGACCATCACGCGCTCGCCGCTCGCCGGCCGAATTCTCGGCGTGCCCGAGCAACTCCCCAACAACATCACCTTCACCAATGTGAAAATCCAGGCCGACCGCGGCTTCCTCGTGCAGGATGCCAAGGATATCACCTTCGATAACGTCCAGATCGACGCCGCCATGGGCGAGCCGCTGGTGCTGGACAATGCGGTAGTCCTGTGGAACGGAACCGCCAGGAGCGGCGCCAGCGGCGGCTCGCCGGTCCCGTTCTATTGATTAGCGAACTGGTCAATAGCGCGATCAATACCCATTAATCGGTCCCGGCGTACTCGGATCGCTGCTTATTTGATCCGCCGTCAGCGTGCCCAGCACCCCGCCATTCTGATTATCCGCCCCGGCGGTGAAGTAGAGCGTATCAGCCCCGCCTACTGACGGCGTTCCCGAGGTCAAACTCCACAAATCGCTGATGATCAGCGGCGTGCCGCTGGAATTGAGGACTTTTCCTTCAGATATGCCGGTAGTGGAAAATGCGTTGATCCGTCCATTGCCGAAGTTGCCAACGAGAATATCACCGGCGAATGATCCGAAAGTCGGCGGCGCGACCGCCAGCCCCCAGGGCGAATTCAAAACGCCGCCGCTGGCGAGGCGGCGCAATAACGTTCCGCCGTCGGAGTAGACATCGACAAATCCGTTCCCCTTGCCGGGGACATCGTTCGCCTTCTCGGCATCCTGCTCGGCGTAAGTGACGTAAATGTCGCCGTCGAGGCGCTGAATGTTGAACGGGGCAAAACCCTTGGGGATGGAAGGGTCAACGAATAGGCCGCCGTGCGGGACGTTTTTGAAGCTTGAATTGAGAACGACGATCTTATCCCGCCCAAAATCGGCAATGAACAAATCGCGCCCGCCAGTAAGACCCGGCGCAGTGGTCGCGCCTTTGAAGACCGCCCCGGACGCGGAGTCATCGACGGCGGTGATGGCCTTTGACAAATCGACCGAATCGCTCCAGCCGGCGACGATGCCCTGTTCGGTGACGAAGACGAAATTGCTCGGCGCGGTGTGGCCGTTTTCGGTGACGTCAAAGCCGGTCCCGGCGGTATTGGAAATAACCCCCGTCGGCCCGGCGGGACCGGTCTGACCGGGCGGCAGCGGAATCGAAATCGCCGGCAGGCCGGCCGATCCACCGCCGGCATTGTAAAGCGTGGTCGTGCCGCTGTTGTTATTGGAGACCCAGAGGTCGTTGTCGGTGCCGATGGTCAGGCCCCAGGGATTGATGAGGCTCGGATCAGTGTTCGCCGCCGCCGGGGAATTGGGGCCGCCATCGGTGACGAGATTGGTCTGCGTGACCATGGGAGCGGCCGAAAGCAGGAGGCGGCTTTGGAGAGGTTCCATCAGGGGAAGACGACGACGGTACGCGGGTTTGGTTTTCATAAGCCTCAGGTTCCAAGGGGGCATAGATGCGGTTCGCCGGATACATCGGGCGAAATCGCTGATAGGGAATGCCGGGGGAGGGGGGGATTATTCGGTGGGATAGAGCGCGAAATGAATTGGAGAGTTCAAATCCCCCACATCACTTCACCGGCGAATAATCCGTCGCCTTCAGAAAAACCGAATCAATTTTTTCCACCAGCGGCCCATCCTTCTCCGACACGGCTTTCACACTCTTCCACTCCGGGTCAGCCTGGAATTCCTTCCAACTCTCCGCCGCCGCTTCCTGGCTGGGGAAGGCCAGCAGATAGACAAGCTGTTGTTTCGCCCGCTCCTCATCGGCGGGTCTCCAAAAGCCCGCGACCGTCATGTGGTGTCTTTCGAAGAGCTTCAACGTGTGGTCGCGGAAGCGGGCGTGCAAGGCGTCAATCCTGCCCGGTTTGGCGGTGTAGGTCCGCAACTCGAAAACGCGCGTGTCCATTTTTTATCTCCTTCGTGAAGGCAATTTCGCGTACGCAACGGGTTGCCCATTGTAGCCCTCCACCTTTAATCTGTTTTTTTATCTGGTTTCCCCAGGCCGATACCCCGTCTCCGCGGTCGCAATCGGGAGTCTCTTCGCCGGCTTTCTCAAGAACTGCTCGACCACCGGAATCACCCGATCGGGTTCGGAAAAGAGCGCGAAGTGCCCGGCGTCTGGGATCACGGCAAGCTCGGCATTGGGAATGGCCTTCAGCGTCTCGACGGCATGCTCAAGACGCACAAAATCATGATCTCCCAGCGCGATAAGAAGCGGTGCTTTGATTGAAGCCAGCTCTTCGCCGGAAAATCCGCCCCATTGAATGCCGCAAACCTTGCCCCAAAACGTGGGCCAGTAGTCGGGATCAGGGGCCACTTTCTTGTAGTTTTCCTTCTGATATTCAAACGCCTTGGAGTCAGCCGTCGGCGGGGCACTCATGCGCGGCATCTCCATATTCAGCGCCACCTGCGGCGGCCCGAAAGTCGCCCCATACGTCGCGACGCGGCCGACAAGCTCGGGGTGACGAACGGCGATCATGGTCGCCATGACGCCGCCGTAGCTTTCGCCGAAGAAGTCGGCCTTGGAGATGCCAAGATATTTCAACAAGCCGACCACGTCGGCGGCGTTTTGCTGCAACGTCATCGGCCGATGGGGGATATCCGCCGTGCGACCGTGCCCCTGAAGATCGACGGAAATGACCGACTGGTTTTCAGCCAGCGCGGGAAATGATTTCAAGCCGGCAACTCCAAAAACAGGAGGAATATAAACCAGCGCCTCGCCGGCTCCCTCGATTTGGTAATACACCTTGAGGCCGTTGACCGGGGCGTATCCGTGAGTTGCCTTCACTTTGTCATTACCTTCTTTCATGACGTCCTCTTGCAGCAGCCGGAACTATTTTTTGCCGTCTGAAGCGCTCCCAAATTGTTTCGGGAAAAGGTCCAGGAAGTAGTTCCATCCTTTCTCATGCCCTCTGGCCAACTCATGATCCGGAAGATCGCAATGCACGAGGGTCATGAGAGTGCCTTCTCCTTTTTTCTCAAAAGTCACGGTCACCGTCGACTCTTCCCCCAGGGTATTTGGCGACACCCAGGTATGCCCAATTCGACCCGGCCGCTCCAACTCCGTAAATCGCCCGTAGTGAGGAGTGCCCTTGACGCTCCAGTAAATGAAC